>NZ_JBYSYC010000018.1:0-142599 GCF_058782875.1 Cupriavidus sp. FW305-F7
TTCGGTGACCGCTTCACCAACGCCCTACGCTGAGATTTATTTAACCGACCTCAGCACACAGAATTCCTGACACCTCCGGGCGGATGAAACGCGGTCGTTCCTCCAACTCTACCCTGCCGACCTGATGTCTGCCGAAGCGTATTCGCTGCCTCCGCGCAAGCCAGGACACTCGATCGGCATTGACGGGCAGCGGTGCTGGTAGTGTCTTGAATCGTCGACCATCTACCCCTCGATGTCGACCGGTTGAATCCCCAGCCGGCAAGCGACGGTCCAGCCAGCCCAACGTTGTGTCAGGCGTCCAAAGTGAATAACCGCAGCCGAAGCTGCGGTTATTCCTCATTCTCCAGTATGACGAACCGCCACCAAGACTACCGCTCGTAGCGGCCGCGCCAGACATCCGGCTCAGTCCGAGGGGAAATGCAAGCTGCAGCTTGATAAGACTGCTGCGGAGCGTAATCCGCCAGGTATTGTCATCCGCCGTAACCCAGGCCGAGAGGAGATGGGGCCGCAAGGTGCCGCTCGAACCAGCCTATCGTGAGTGCTGCGATGTCTTCCAGGGCCCTGGGGTCTTCAAATCCGCGGCCGCTGGTCGGGATGAGCCTCAGTTGCCGCGGACAATGCATCTGTTCGAATGCAAGATTGTTGATCTGAATGTCTTTCGGATTGCCGCTGGCACATATCAGCAAGGCAGGGATTTCGAGCTGCTGCAGGGTTGCGCTTCCCGCGAGATCCAGCCGCCCCGCAACACAGGCTACAGCGCTGAGTTGCGTCGCGCTGCAGGCGGCCGAGCGCAGGGCTGCCGCCGCTGCGGTGCCGGTACTGAGCAGGCCCACAGGCAAGCTTGCGCAGGGCGTCCCAGTACGCAGGAAGCTCAAGGTCTGGTCCAGTCTTGCCACCAGCTCATCGACGTCCGATTCCGGTGCGTCGTCGACGCGGCTGTCAGGCTGCAGGTCTACGAGCAAGGTGGCGAATCCTTTCGCGCGTAGCTTGCGTGCCAGGTAATGGCTGCGGGCTGCGCGGCGTTGCGCGCCACCGGCATGCACCATCACCGCGACGCCGATCGGGTTCGGCGCCGATTCGAGCATGGCCCGGAGCCGAGTCGTCTGATACGGAATCAGCATCGCCTTGCTCAACGACGGCACGCCCGCCACCGCACTTGGCCGGGCGCGGGTCTGGGGTTGCGCTGGCGGTATACCAGTCAACTGCCGGACGCGGTCGTCGCTGACCAGCTGGAACTCATGATAGAAGTGCGCGAGGTTTTCGATGCGGTCCGGTGTATCCAGGCAGATGACTTCGTCGGCCAACGCGCGGACCCGGTCCAGGCCGGCTGCGGTGGCGATCGGGAGCGCGCATATGAGCCGGGCAGGGTGCCGCTTGCGCAGGCTTGCGAGGGCCGCATACATCGTTGCGCCGCTCACCAGGCCGTCATCCACGACGATCACCACGCGACCGCCCGGATCCGCCAGCTTGCGAACCGGCGTATACACGGCGCGCTGCCTGCGAAGCTGGTCGAACTGGGCATCACGCTGGCTGCTGGCGCCGCCATTTGCGTTCATTGCGTCCGTGCACCATGTCTCGCCAGAGTCGTCCAGTGCTACGCCAGGAGCGATCCTGCGCGCCATCACCAGGTCGAAGTCAGCGCCCAGTGCGTCGGCCACAACGCGCCCGACCGGCACGCCGCCGCGCGGAATCGCCAGGACCAGGGCACCGGTTCCCCGATACGCGCGCAACGCCCAGGCCAGTTCCGAGCCCGCATGCTCTCGCGCCTGAAAACGTGTCTGGTAACGGCTCATCGATCTATCTGCCAGGAATCTATTGACGGAGTTTCAGGACGGCGGCGCCGGTAAGCCGGCCCTCGCGCAGGTCGGCCAGCGCTTCGTTGGCCTGCTCCAACGGATACGCGGTGGTGTGCGTATGCAGCGGAGTCCGGGCGGCGATATCCATCAGCGCGATGCCGTCGGCACGCGTGAGGTTGGCTACGGAACACAGGCGCCTTTCTTCCCAAAGCAGCTGGTAAGGCATGCTTGGGATATCGCTCATATGAATTCCGCCACAGACCACGATGCCACCCTTGTCCACAGCGCGCAGCGCCTTGGGAACCAGCGCGCCCACCGGGGCGAAAATCAGCGCGGCGTCCAGCGGCACGGGCGACTGGAGGTCGCTCGAGCCGGCCCAGCACGCGCCGGACTGGTACGCGAGTTGCTGCGCGCCTGCGTCGCCCGCGCGGGTGAAGGCGTAGACTTCGCGGCCTTGCGCCACCGCGATCTGCGTCACCAGGTGGGCGGCGGCGCCGAAGCCGTAGATGCCGATGCGGTGTGCATGGCTGGCTGCGCCCGCCATGCGCAGCGTCCGGTAGCCGATCAGGCCGGCGCAGAGTAGTGGTGCGGCGTGTTCGTCATCGTAGCCAGGCGGAATCTGGAAGCAATAGCCGCTGTCGGCAATAACGTACTCCGCATAGCCGCCATCGCGGGTATAGCCAGTGAACAGCGGCGCGTCGCAAAGATTCTCGTGATGACGCAGGCAGTAGCGACAACGGCCACAGGTATGTCCGAGCCAGGGCACACCCACGCGGTCGCCCGGCTTGAAGGCGGTGACACCGGCGCCGCACGAATCCACCTGTCCGACGATTTCATGCCCTGGGATGAGCACCGGCTTGGGATGGCGCAGGTCGCCGTCGGCGATATGCAGGTCGGTCCGGCACACCCCGCAAGCCCCCACGGCAATGCGAACTTCGCCAGGCCCCGGGTCGGGAACCGGCAAGTTGTGAAGGCGCAGCGGCAGGCCCGCGCCCTCGAAGACCATCGCACGCATGGTTTGGTGAGGCATGGCCTGGCACTCCTACGCCGCCCGTGGCGCCGTGACGCGCCTAACCTTCGACTTCGCTGCGGACCAGGAGCACGGGCTTGCTGGTCTTGGCAAGCACGCCTTCCGACACGCTGCCCATCAGCAGGCGCCGGACGCCGCGGCGGCCGTGGGTGCCAAGCACGATCAGGTCGGCATTCCACGCATCGGCCTCGGTGACAATGGTCAGCGAGATCCGGCCGGGCGCAACCGGCTTTTCATCCAGTTTCACCGAGTTGCGCACGCCTGCTTCGCTGAGCCTGGCCGAGGCGGCATCCAGCGCCTTGCGGCCGTGCGCGGTGATGTTGTCGATCAGTTCCTTGGGGTTGAAGTAACTAGCCTCGAAGAACACATCGCTGTCGTCTACCACGAACAACGCCTTGACCTCGGCCCCGGTTGCCTTGGCGATGATGATGGCCTGGCTCAGTGCAAGGTCGGAAGAACGGCTGCCGTCGACCGCGAGCAGGATGCGCTGGTACATGATGGGTCTCCTGAGGAGCAAGGGTGTGCTCAATGTTGCGATTCGCTGCATTCAGCGTAGGCGCCGGCCTCGATACGCGCTTGATATATGTCAACCCGAAGAGGCAGGCGCGGCGAGTAATTGACCGCAAACAGAAGTGATGGCCGGACGGCTTGCCGGCTCCGCATACGTTTGCCCGCAGTAGCCTCCACCGCACATCAGGGCGATGCGTGAGCGATTTCGCCGCAGGGCAGGCCCGTTGATCCGGGTCAAGCGCCGGTCGGCCTTGCTGCCTAGACTGGTCTGTAGTCGAGCGAGAGGGCGATCATGGCTTACGACAGCATCCTGGTTCATCTGGACAGCAATCCGCAGGCACGGCAGCGGCTTGAAGTGGCGGGGCGCGTTGCGGCGGCCAGCGAGTGCCGGCTGATCGGCATGTACGCCGGTTTCATTCCCGATCCTGCCTGGTTTTACCTCATGGACGGCGCGCAGCAATATGTTGCGGACGACCTGGCCCGGCGCAAGCAGGTCAGGGAAGACGTCCGGGGGCAGTTTCTGGCTGCAACCCAGGCCATGCCAGTGCGCGCGGAGTGGCGCGCTGCGGAGCTGGGGGCCGTGGCATCAGTGCTGCGCGAGGCCCGCGAGGCCGGCCTGGTCGTTGCCGGCCAGTACGACCCCGGCAATACCGAAGGTCCGGTGGCCCGACAACTGCTGGAATCGCTGCTGCTGGAGACCGGCCGACCGACGCTCGTGGTGCCGTGCACGGGCACGTTTCCAACGCTGGGTACGCGCGTTATCGTGGCGTGGAATGGCAGCCGCGAGGCGGCGCGGGCGCTTCACGACGCCGTGCCGCTGATGGCCGGCGCGCAGGCGCGCATTCTTTGCGCACAGACTGCGGCCAAGGAGGCAAGAGCAGACGCCACCCCGGTCGGCCACGCCGCACGCGTGCTGGAACGCCACGGCGTCGCCGTGGAAATCGAACACGGTCCCGGTGGGGCTGACCTGACCATCGGCGAACTCATCCTTTCGCGCGCGGCGGATTTCGATGCCGACCTGATCGTGATGGGTGCCTACGGACACGGTCGCATGCGGGAACTGGTGCTGGGCGGTGTCACGCATACGCTGCTTGACTCGATGACGGCACCGGTGCTGTTTTCACGATGATGCGAACTTAAACCAAAGAGTGGAATCACCTCATGGACTTCAGAACCATCCTTGTCGACCTCAGCGAAGATGCTGCACGGTCCGCGCGCATTGAAACGGCGGCACGACTTGCCGCAAGGTCCGGCGGCAGCGTGGTCGGCCTGACGGCAACAGGAACGCACCTGGAGCCGTTTCGTGGGGCGGGCGAAGAAGCCGGGCAATACGCTGTGCTTGCCGCGAGCCATTTGCACAAACTGGCTGCCGCTCACAAGAACGCACTCGACACGCTGACCAGGCAAGTGTCACCGGCCATTCCCACCCGGCACATCGTTGTCGACGCCGAGTCCGGCTGGGCGCTTGCCGACGAGGGCCGCTTCGCCGACCTCATCCTGCCCGCATCGCCCTCGGCGCAGGCCGAAGTGCCGGCTTTGCTGGCCGGGGTCGCTGAGTATGCGATGCTCAATGCAGGCCGGCCCATCCTGCTGGTGCCGGGCGCATCCGTCCCGAGAATTGGTGGCCATGTTGCCATCGCATGGAACGGCGGCCGGGAGGCCGCGCGGGCGGTCGCGGACGCACTGCCGTGGCTTGTGCATGCCAGCGCCGTTACCGTCCTGGTGGTCAGCGCTGGCAAGCACAGCACTGCCGGTGAGAAAGCGGCCTATCGAGACAGCGCGGATCGGCTGACAGCATGGCTGCTCAGCCATGGCATCCGCGCCAGTCTGCTGGTCGGGGAGGGCGATCCCGACCACGTGCTGCCACAACTTGCGGCCAAGGTTCAGGCCGACCTGCTGGTCGCCGGCGGCTATGGCCGCTCCCGGCTGAGAGAGCTTGTGCTGGGTGGCACCACCCGCGCCCTGCTGCGCCAGTCAGGCTTGCCAGTCTTCATGTCGCACTGAGGTGTGACCACCGCCGATCGGGCACTGGCGGCGCGCGAGCGGCCTCGCCGCCGCCCGGAGGGTTCCGACCGGAATGTGGCAAAGCATTTTCGAATCCCGGCCAACCCTCCTGGACCTCAAGCCACGCGCCGCCCCGGCATCAGCCCGCCATATTCCCTCCCCCAAAAACTCCGCCGTGTGCTCCGGCAGATAGGCGCGGCAGCAATAGGGGAAAATCCGGTTCGGCGCGGTCAGGTTATGCCCTCAGGGGGCTTTGGGACGCGTCGGATAGCACGGCAGTGAGCGCGCGAGAGGAATCAGAACCCATCTTGGGTGCCGTACTCCAGCTCCAGTTTGACCAGTTCGCGCGTGGCGACGCCATAGCGCCTGCCAATATCGGCAAGTGTCTCATGCAGTTGCATGACGGGCAGCCTGTCCGCCGGCAGGGAAACCCGGTATGTGCCATTGCCGGACAAAGGGGATGTCGGCACCAGCGTCAGGCCGCTGCGCATCTTCACTGCGCGGCTCGCTTCGGCCAGGGCATGTGATCGGTAGGTGCGAGACCAGGCATCCGCCGTCAGCGCGAGCTGGATGTCATCGACGCCATCGCTTACCGGAATGGCGATGGTCTCGCGCCGCCAGAATGCGACGCTATTGACGACCAGCGCCAGGACTCGACTGGCGTCGATCCGGAATGGGGCACTGTCATGCGTGGTCCCCTATGTGCGTAAGCCGAGCGATTGCGCCACCGCAGCCGCACGAGCTGGCCCGGCAATCGCTTCGACGATTGCCACGCTGACGGGCACCGACGCGGTTACGCCCGTGGTCGACACGACGCCGCGGTCGGCAATGTAGCGGCGATTGGGAACATGGGTGGCGCTGGGATGCCGTTCCCGTAGCTTGTTCCTGTCATACCAGTGTCCCGCGAACCGGCGACCATCGAGCAAGCCGGCCTTGCCGACGACCAGCGCGCCGGAGCAGATCGCGACGATTATTGGCCGCAGGAGAAGATCGCACGGGAAAGCGGCTTTCAGTCAGTCGACGCCTTTCAACGTGCATTCGGCCGACAAATGGGTGCCACACCAGACGTATATCGCTCGAAACGCGGCCTTTTATCGTGAGTCCGTTAATCCCAAGCTTCTGCGGTACTGGAGACGCGGTGCTCAACTCGCTCGATGCAGCGGGTGTTGCCGTCGCATCGAGCAGACGTGCGACGTACGTCTTCGGGAAGGGGCCAGAGGGCAATCGGCTCTGTGCGATTGACAATTCGGGACCGATCTTCTTGATGCGGCATTGCTGTCGGTGACCTGAATCGAGGGCCGAGCGCCTGGCCTCTGCCAGTCGCAAGCCAGTTGTCTCTTCCCGACCCCTCACGGTCATTCGCACACTGCTCTGAGAACGACTGAAGTTCGGCCGATCCAGCCGTTGTCGGATACGCCCAGTCGCTCCAAAACTGAACACATCGATTCAAATTACAACACTCCACGAGGTGCATCTGATGGACAGCGTCTGAAAAAGACCTCGCCAGACACAGGTACGGTTCGTGCGTCAAGGCTTGCGAGGACAGGAGACCTCATATTCATTACAACCTTGGAGACGACATGACCCACCTGAACATCGCTAATCGCGTCGACAGCTTCTTCATTCCCTGCGTGACCCTCTTCGGTCCGGGCTGCGCGCGCGAAACGGGCGCTCGCGCCAGATCACTCGGGGCCAGGAAGGCTCTCATCGTCACGGATGCAGGCTTGCACAAGATGGGGCTCTCCGAAGTCGTCGCGGGGCACATTCGCGAAGCCGGGCTCCAGGCCGTCATCTTTCCGGGTGCCGAGCCCAATCCCACCGACGTTAACGTTCACGACGGCGTCAAGTTGTTCGAGCGGGAAGAATGCGACTTCATCGTTTCGCTCGGCGGCGGCTCATCGCACGACTGCGCGAAAGGCATCGGCCTCGTTACCGCCGGAGGCGGACATATCCGCGACTACGAAGGCATCGACAAATCAACGGTGCCAATGACGCCGCTGATTTCGATCAACACGACCGCTGGCACTGCTGCGGAAATGACACGCTTTTGCATCATCACTAATTCGAGCAATCATGTGAAGATGGCAATCGTCGACTGGCGTTGCACGCCATTAATCGCCATCGACGATCCGAGCCTGATGGTCGCGATGCCGCCCGCCTTGACGGCGGCGACCGGCATGGACGCGTTGACTCACGCCATCGAGGCATACGTTTCCACCGCCGCCACGCCAATTACCGATGCCTGTGCGGAGAAGGCGATCGCGCTGATCGCCGAATGGCTGCCCAAAGCTGTCGCGAACGGGGACTCGATGGAAGCACGCGCGGCCATGTGCTACGCCCAATACCTTGCCGGCATGGCCTTCAACAACGCATCACTCGGTTACGTGCACGCGATGGCCCATCAACTCGGCGGCTTCTACAATTTGCCCCACGGCGTGTGCAACGCGATCCTGCTGCCGCACGTGTCGGAATTCAACCTCATTGCCGCGCCGGAGCGCTACGCGAGAATCGCCGAACTGCTAGGCGAGAACATTGGGGGCTTGAGCGCGCATGACGCCGCCAAAGCTGCCGTCTCGGCGATCCGGACCCTTTCCGCGTCGATTGGCATTCCGGCGGGTCTGGCGGGCCTGGGCGTCAAGGCGGACGACCATGAAGTGATGGCAAGCAATGCGCAAAAGGATGCTTGCATGCTGACGAATCCGCGCAAGGCCACGCTGGCGCAAGTCATGGCAATCTTCGCTGCGGCGATGTAATGCGTATGCCCCCTGCTGCGAAGGGGTGGGGCGGGCAGACTGCGGACATTTAGGGAGCATCTGCGAAGGTCCCTTTGTGGCCGGACTCGGCCGGCCGCCTACAGCTAGGCTGCGGCCTTCTCCGACCGACCCATTGCGGCCTGTCGACCCAGCGTGACATCTATGGCGGCTTTCAAGGTACAACGGCCGCTCGCCGATGCGCTTGGGGGACGGAGTTCGGCCATTGCCGATGAAACAGTCGCGGGCTAGGCGGGCGGCCTTACGCCCTTCACCACATAACATTGCCTGGTGTCGTGGCGTCCCGCCGCGAAGGTCCGCTGTTTGGAGGTTCTTTCCGTGCCGCCCTATCAAGAGGAAATCTCCGCGGTCGCGATCACGGCGACAAAGACACTAAGTGGCACAAGGTGCGTAAATTCGCGGTGGCGCAGAACGGTCAAAACCGCAGCCGCAATCGATCAACGTTCAATCTGCACGTGCATCGACCGCGCGTCTGGCAAACCCAAGGCCGCCGCCGCAGCGTAAGAGAGATCGATAATCCGGCCTTTGACGTATGGTCCGCGATCGTTGATGCGAACGACAACCGACTTTCCGGTAGCCAACGATCTGACGCGCACATAGCTGCCGAGCGGTAACGTTCGATGGGCGGCAGTCAAGGCGCCGCCATCGTAGCGTTCTCCGTTTGCGGTCAGATGCCCCTGGAGCGTTGCCGAATACCATGACGCCTCGCCGGATTGCAACATCTCGTGCTCGTGCCGAGGGCGACAGGAATCAGCTCTGCACGCAGAATGCTTGGACGGAATCTGTCCGCAAGCAGTGAACAAAGCGCAGATTCCCAAGAATCCCAAATAGCGAAGTGATAGCACCATAGACCACCAGTCAGTTATTGAGACGTGGTTCTAGCGGTCTCCAAAAGTTCACGTTGGCGGCGTGACCGGGTTACGTAACACCTTGACAATATTTTAGGTGACAAGCGACGCCCCTGAAGGTCCGACCCAACGACAGGCTGGTTTCTGGACTATCGGTCGAATGTGGTCCAAAGGCTTCGCATTTTCCCCGGAGCATTTGACGCGACGCCGTTGAGTTGACCACTCTATCCCCGCATTGTGGAAAGCCAGAAGGCAGTCAGCGCCACGGGACGGGAGAACCTCAGGCCACCCGCCGCCCGGCATCAGCCCGCCATACTCCTTCCCCAAGAACTCCGCCGTGTGCTCCAGCAGATAGGCGCGGCAGCTCTCACTGGCCGGTGGCAAACGCTTGCTGGACATATGCGCGACATGCCAGATGCGCTCGATCGGCGTGCCGGTCACGTCCAGCAGCGCGATCTCGCCGGTGCGCAGCTCCGGCGACAGGTTCGAGATACTCGTTGCGCACGCAGCGACCAATCTTCACATAGTCTTCTTCATTGAGGTTGGCCAGCGAGACCCGCCCCGACGGGTGGCGCGTACCGAATCCCTTGCCAGGCAGCAGTACCACGCCCGCCTCCTCGGCCAGGCGGAACAGCAGTTCGTGAGGCTGAATCGACTCAAGCAGCCATTTCGAAATCGTGCCTGCGCTGGTGATTGTAGAGGCGTTCGATCTGGTTGACGACCGGCCACGCCTCGGTCTGTCCATCAGGGAAGGTCGGGCTTCATGGCGCAACGTAAGCCGGTGCGCCTGCCGCGGTCGAAGCCTTCCGTAGTGCCCGGGAGCCATAGTTGCCACAGCCCGCGGTGGTGATGTGTGCTTGCGCGGTGCCGCTCACTGGGTTACCGTGGTGTCGGCGGCCGGCATATGGGTCGCGACCTGGTCGAGCACCACTTCCGGCTCGTCGGCCTCAATGTCCGACTCGTCATCAAGCCTGCGGTGCATCCGCTCGACATCGAGGTCGCCGGTCCATTTTGCCACCACCACTGTGGCCACGCCGTTGCCGATCAGGTTGGTCAGGGCGCGAGCCTCCGACATGAAGCGGTCAATGCCGAGGATCAGGGCCAGCCCCGCCACAGGAACATGCCCCACCGCCGAAAGCGTGGCCGCCAGCACGATGAAGCCACTCCCGGTGACACCGGCGGCGCCCTTGGAGGTCAGTAGCAGCACGGCGAGCAGGGTGAGTTGCTGCATCAGGGTCATGTCGGTGTTGGTCGCCTGGGCGATGAACACCGCCGCCATGGTCAGGTAGATGGAGGTGCCATCCAGATTGAAGGAGTAGCCAGTCGGGATCACCAGTCCGACGACGGACTTGCGGGCGCCCAGGTTCTCCAGCTTGGCCATCATCCGCGGCAACACGGATTCCGACGACGACGTGCCCAGCACGATCAGCAGTTCCTCCTTGATGTACTTGATGAACTTCCAGATCGAGAAGCCATGCAGCCGCGCGATGGTGCCCAGCACGACGAAGATGAAAAGCAGGCAGGTGGCGTAGAAGGTCGCCATCAGCTGGCCAAGCTGCAGCAGCGAGCTCACGCCGTACTTGCCGATGGTGAAGGCCATGGCGCCGAAGGCGCCAATCGGCGCGACCTTCATGATGTAGCCGACGATGGTGAACAGCACGTGCGAGAACTTCTCGATAAAGTCGAACACCAACGTGCCGCGGCCGCCGAACCTGTGCAGCGCGAAACCAAACATCACCGCGAACAGCAGCACCTGGAGGATCTCACCCTTGGCAAAGGCATCCACCACCGTGTTCGGGATCACGTGCAGCAGGAAATCGACCGTGCCTTGCATCTTGCCGGGCTCGGTATAGGCGGCGATGCCCTTCGTGTCGAGGGTGGATACGTCGACGTTCATGCCGGCGCCGGGCTTGACGATGTTGATGATCAACAGGCCAACCAACAGCGCAATGCTGCTCACGACCTCAAAGTACAGCAGCGCCAGCCCGCCGGTCTTGCCAACCTTCTTCATGTCCTCCATGCCGGCGATGCCCACCACGACCGTGCAGAAGATGATCGGCGCGATGATCATCTTGATCAGCTTGATGAAGCCATCACCCAACGGCTTCATCGCCTCGCCGGCATGCGGCCAGAAATGGCCGAGGATGACGCCGATGACAATGGCGGTGATGACCTGGAAGTAGAGGGATCGGTAGAACGGCTTCGGGTGATCGTCTTTGTCCATCATCGTCTCCATTGCTGGTTCACGGTCGGCATCCGGACGCCCGGCCGGGTCCGGCAGCCGGTCGTCGCTTGCCGGCCCACTGCGGCCGCTGTGTCCAGGCTACTTCAATGGCAGCTTCCAAGGTACTACGGCCATCCAGTCGGTCACGTTGGCTGGCGGGTGTTCGGCCAAAGCTGTCGGTGTGCAGGGAGTGTCCGCTTTGCAGAGCGCGGAACTGCTGCCGACCCGCTGCCGTCACTCACACCGGCTGAAACCGGACGGTCTCGTCGATGCGACTTCAAGTATTTTCTACAACATCAACACTGGACGTAACCGGCGCCATGCGAGCGGCGTGCCGCTTGCATGGCCTCCGTGGTGACGGAAATGTTAGATACCATTAACGGAAATGAATGTGGGGCCGTCTGGGGGCTATTCGTTACCGATCTCGCCGACCGCTCATCACGCCCACTTCTTCCCTAGTTCCTCCAGACCAGCCTTTTGCAGATCCTCCTGGCTCATCACAATGCGGAACTTGCAGTTGGCCTGGAAGTTGAGAAAGAAGGGCTCCGCAAAAGCAGGAACGTCGGATGGATTTTCGACGTTGATCAGGAAGACCCCGCAGCGCATTCCGTCTTGCTCAGTAAAGTACACCGCTTCCGGTTTGATCGCTTCTAGGATACGCCCAATTATCTCGCCCGCCTTCCCGCCTCTGACGAGGGAGTTGAAGGGCTCATGAGGGATTTCGACTGTGAGTAGCATCTTCATAATTCACCTTCCTCTTTCATCGTTGCTGCGCCGTGGCCAGACTTTTGCCTTGCCTCAGGCGCTCGTGCCGCCTAACGTCGTCGCTCAGCGGCCCGTCGAGCACGGCGGGTGGGCAAACCGACGCCGTGGCTGGCCGGGGCGCCGATACTAAAAGATAGCACCGGCCACTGAGAATGCTAGTTGTCGGCCATCCCGCTCGCGGGCGAGGCCGGGCGTGATGGCGTCACGAGACGGCTACACACCGCGAAAGCGAGAAAGCCCGCAGCCGACGTTCGAATGTCCGTGAGAATGCATGGGTCTATGACCGCAGATGGCCGACAAGCGACGGCCCAGCCAGCCCAACGTTGTGTCAGGCGTCCAAAGTGAATAACCGCAGCCGAAGCTGCGGTTATCCTTCATTCTCCAGTATGGCCAACCGCCATCAAGACTGCCCTCGTAGCGGCCGCGCCGGACATTCGCCTCAGTCCGAAGGGAAATGCTCCGCAGCAGTCTGATCAAGCCGCAGCTTGATCATGACCACCAGGCAATGAATGCCGTGGCATGCCTCGGAACGCTCGCTTTCCACTTCCAGCAGGGACAGGACGCAACTAAGGCTGGCGCTGATGTGCTCGAGCGATTCGAGGCAGTCTGCTGGATTGGCGGCCAGCACGGTTTCATGTTTCGATGTGGTTCGTTTTTGCATTGCGAGCTCCTGAACGCGTGAACTTGGCCGCATGATGCGGCCACCGTTAGCGAGCTTCAGGTTGCTACGCCCGATCACCGTTGTTTCGGTGATGCCTCTAGTGTTCCCATCGCGAACGTTCATGGCGATCAGAGGAATCGCAATTCTCTAGCCTTTGTCATCGGAAGGCCTTCACCAGCTGCCGCTGCCCAGCGGGTTCCGGGCGGGACCGGAGAACCTCAGGCCACGCGCCGCCCCGGCATCAGCCCGCCATACTCCTTCCCCAAGAACTCCGCCGTGTGCTCCAGCAGATAGGCGCGGCAGCTCTCGCTGGCCGGTGACAAACGCTTGCTGGACATATGCGCGACATGCCAGATGCGCTCGATCGGCGTGCCGGTCACGTCCAGCAGCGCGATCTCGCCGGTGCGCAGCTCCAGCGATAGCGTGTGGAGCGACAACAGGCTGATGCCCATGCCGGCCATCACGGCCTGCTTGATGGTCTCGTTGCTGCCCAGGGTGATCACCTTGGCCGGCGTGAACAGGTGGTCCCGGAACATGTACTCGGCCACGGTACGGGTGCCGGAACCCGGTTCGCGCAGCAGGAAGGTCTCGTGACGCAGTTCCTGCAGGTCGAACCCCTTTGCGTCGTGTAACGGGTGCCGCGGCGAGGCCACCAGCACGTGCGGGTGCGCGGCGATGGGTTCCGACACCGCATCCAGTTCGCGCGGCGGGCGGCCCATCAGCGCGAGGTCGATGGCGTTGTCCTGCAATAGCCGCAGCAGCGTCTCGCGGTTGCCTTCGGCGATGCGCAGGTCCACGCCCGGGTGCAGCGCGGTAAAACCGGCCAGCAGCTTGGGCGCGAAGTACTTCGACGTGCTGATCAGCCCGATCGTGATCGAACCCTGCTCGACGTCCTTGACCGCCTGCAAGCCTTCCTCGGCGTCCTTGACCTCGCCGAGGATCCGGGACGCATGGTGCAGCAGGCGGTCGCCGGGCTCGGTCAGCGTGAGCTGCCCCTTGACCCGCTCGAACAGCGCCATGCCGACCACGGATTCAAGCTGCTTGACCTGCATCGAGACCGCTGGCTGGGTCAGGTGCAGCTCCTCGGCCGCGCGCACGAAGCTGGCGTGCCTGGCCACGGTGACGAAGATCTGCAACTGGCGAAGGGTGAGGGCGCGCAGGAAGGACATGGGCGGTGGGGGCGGCTTTGGATGTTCCCGTGATGTGCAGCTTTGGTCGCACTTAAGGGATAGCTTATACAGGCACTAAGAATATCTGAATTTACCTTATGTGGGTGGGCTTATATCTTTGCATCAACGCAGTAGCCACGACGCTCAACCAAGCAAGGAGACAAGCATGAACGCACCTGAATCGGTCCAAGCCAAGCCGCGCAAGCGCTACGACGCCGGCGTCATGAAGTACAAGGAAATGGGGTACTGGGACGGCGACTACGAGCCCAAGGATACCGACTTGCTGGCGCTGTTCCGCATCACGCCGCAGGATGGTGTGGATCCGGTCGAGGCCGCTGCCGCGGTGGCGGGCGAATCCTCCACCGCCACCTGGACGGTGGTGTGGACCGACCGCCTGACCGCCTGCGACATGTACCGCGCCAAGGCCTACCGGGTCGATCCGGTGCCCAACAACCCCGAGCAGTTCTTCTGCTACGTGGCCTATGACCTGTCGCTGTTCGAGGAAGGCTCGATCGCCAACCTGACCGCGTCGATCATCGGCAACGTCTTCAGCTTCAAGCCGATCAAGGCGGCGCGCCTGGAAGACATGCGCTTCCCGGTGGCCTATGTGAAGACCTTCGCCGGCCCGTCCACCGGCATCATCGTCGAGCGCGAGCGCCTGGACAAGTTCGGCCGCCCGCTGCTGGGCGCCACCACCAAGCCCAAGCTGGGCCTGTCGGGCCGCAACTACGGCCGCGTGGTGTATGAGGGCCTGAAGGGCGGGCTGGACTTCATGAAGGATGACGAGAACATCAACTCGCAGCCCTTCATGCACTGGCGCGACCGCTTCCTGTTCGTGATGGACGCGGTCAACAAGGCCTCGGCCGCCACCGGCGAGGTCAAAGGCAGCTATCTCAACGTGACCGCCGGCACCATGGAAGAGATGTACCGGCGTGCCGAGTTCGCCAAGTCGCTGGGCTCGGTCATCATCATGATCGACCTGATCGTCGGCTGGACCTGTATCCAGTCCATGAGCAACTGGTGCCGCCAGAACGACATGATCCTGCACCTGCACCGGGCGGGCCATGGCACCTACACGCGGCAGAAGAACCATGGCGTGTCGTTCCGCGTGATTGCCAAATGGCTGCGGCTGGCGGGCGTCGACCACATGCATACCGGCACCGCGGTGGGCAAGCTGGAAGGCGACCCGCTGACCGTGCAGGGGTACTACAACGTTTGCCGTGATGCCTACACCCACACCGACCTGTCGCGCGGCCTGTTCTTTGACCAGGACTGGGCTTCGCTGCGCAAGGTGATGCCGGTGGCCTCCGGCGGCATCCACGCCGGCCAGATGCACCAGCTGATCCACCTCTTTGGCGACGATGTGGTGCTGCAGTTCGGCGGCGGCACCATCGGCCACCCGCAGGGCATCCAGGCCGGCGCCACCGCCAACCGCGTTGCGCTGGAAGCCATGGTGCTGGCGCGCAACGAAGGCCGCGACATCCTCAACGAAGGGCCGGAGATCCTGCGCGATGCCGCGCGCTGGTGCGGACCGCTGCGGGCTGCGCTCGATACCTGGGGCGACATTAGCTTCAACTACACGCCGACCGACACCTCGGACTTCGCGCCCACCGCGTCGGTGGCCTGAGCCTTGGCGAGACGCCACCAAAGCACGACGAGCGAACCCAAAGAACGAGAGGACATCATGCGTATTACTCAAGGCACTTTCTCTTTCCTGCCCGACCTCACCGACGCGCAGATCACCAGCCAGCTTGAATACTGCCTGAACCAGGGCTGGGCGGTCGGCATCGAGTACACCGACGACCCGCATCCGCGCAATACCTACTGGGAGATGTTCGGCCTGCCGATGTTCGACCTGCGCGATGCCGCCGGCATCCTGCTGGAGATCAACAACGCGCGCAGCACCTTCCCCAACCACTACATCCGCGTCACGGCTTTCGATTCGACGCATACGGTAGAGTCGGTGGTGATGTCGTTCATCGTCAACCGTCCTGCGGACGAGCCCGGCTTCCGCCTGGTGCGCCAGGAAGAGCCCGGCCGCACCATGCGCTACTCGATCGAGAGCTACGCCGTGCAGGCACGCCCCGAGGGCAGCCGCTACTGAGCGGCGCCGGCTGAACCGCCGCGCGGCGCTGCCGCCGGCGCTTTTCCTGACTGTGCAATCCCACGGTTGCGCTGCCGCAAGGCCGCGCACCGGGGGGAGCTGCGCCTCGAATCTTCGAGCCGGATGCTCGAATGATCCTCACGGAGCCTGCCATGTCCGCACCTGAAACGACCGCACCGCTGCAGCCGCCAGCCGCTCCGGCCGCATCGTTGCCCGGATCCCTGGCCGAGTCGCTGGCCAGCTCGGGCATCACCGAGCTGCTGGCCCAGCTTGACCGCGAGCTGATCGGACTGAAGCCGGTGAAAGCGCGTATCCGCGATATCGCCGCCTTGCTGCTGGTGGACAAGCTGCGCGCCGCGCGCGGCTTCAGCGCCGGTGCGCCCAGCCTGCATATGTGCTTCACCGGCAATCCCGGCACCGGCAAGACCACCGTGGCCATGCGCATGGCGCAGATCCTGCACCAGCTGGGCTACGTGCGCCGTGGCCACCTGGTGGCGGTGACCCGCGACGACCTGGTCGGCCAGTACATCGGCCATACCGCACCCAAGACCAAGGAGATCCTGAAGAAGGCCATGGGCGGGGTGCTCTTCATCGACGAGGCCTACTACCTCTACCGCCCGGAGAACGAGCGCGACTACGGCCAGGAGGCCATCGAGATCCTGCTGCAGGTGATGGAGAACAACCGCGACGACCTAGTGGTGATCCTGGCCGGCTACAAGGACCGCATGGACCGCTTCTTCGAGTCCAACCCGGGCATGTCCTCGCGCGTTGCCCACCATGTCGATTTCCCTGACTACCAGCTCGACGAGCTGCGCCAGATCGCCGACCTGATGCTGGCCGAGATGCAATACCGCTTCGACGACCAGAGCCGGGCCGTGTTTGCCGACTACCTGGCCCGGCGCATGGCGCAGCCGCATTTTGCCAATGCCCGCAGCGTGCGCAATGCGCTGGACCGCGCGCGGCTGCGCCACGCCTCGCGCCTGCTGGACGATGCCGGCACGGTTGTCGACGACCGTACCCTGACCACCATCACGGCGTCTGACTTGCTGGCCAGCCGCGTGTTTTCGAAGGCTGGGCCGGACGCACAGGCCCCGGCCAAGGAGTAAGCCATGCAAGCCCTGATTTTCGATGTCGACGGCACGCTGGCCGATACCGAGAGCGCGCACCTGCAAGCCTTCAATGCCGCCTTCGCCGAGGTCGGCCTGGACTGGCACTGGGACGCGCCGCTCTACACGCGCCTGCTCAAGGTGGCCGGCGGCAAGGAACGCCTGATGCATTACTGGCGCATGGTCGACCCGGAAGAGGCCCGTGGCTGCAAGGTGAAGGAAACCATCGACGCCGTGCACGCCATCAAGACCCGCCACTATGCCGAGCGCGTGGGCGCGGGCGGCCTGCCGCTGCGCCCGGGCATCGCCCGCCTGATCGCCGAGGCCGGCGAGGCAGGGCTCCCGCTCGCGATTGCCACCACCACCACGCCGGCCAACCTCGACGCGCTGCTGCAGGCGCCGCTTGGCGCGGACTGGCGCCGTCGCTTTGCCGCCATCGGCGACGCCGGCACCACGGCCATCAAGAAGCCGGCGCCCGATGTCTATCTGGCCGTGCTGGAGCGGCTCGGCCTGCAAGGCGGTGACTGCCTGGCGATCGAGGACTCGGAGAACGGCCTGCGCGCTGCCCGGGCCGCCGGTATCCCCACTGTGGTCACGCCCACCGCGTTCAGCGGGCAGGACTCCTTCGAGGGCGCGCTGCTGGTGCTGCCGCATCTTGGCGACCCCGGCGAACCCATGCCCCAGCACGTGCCCGGCGCGGCGCACCGCTGGGCCGACCTTGCCGCGTTGCGCGCCTGGCACCACGGCACCCTGATCGAGGCGACCTGACATGCATGCCACTGAAACCAACACCGGCCATGGCAGCCTGCGTGCCATCCGCCTGGCGCCCTCCATCCTGTCGGCCGATTTCGCGCGCCTGGGCGAAGAGGTGTGTGCGATCGAGGCCGGGGGTGCAGACCTGGTGCACTTCGATGTGATGGACAACCACTATGTGCCCAACCTGACCATCGGCCCGCTGGTGTGCGAGGCGATCCGGCCGCTGGTTTCCATCCCCATCGACGTGCACCTGATGGTGGAACCGGTCGACGCGCTGATCCCGCTGTTTGCCAAGGCCGGCGCCAACATCATCAGCTTCCACCCGGAGGCGAGCCGCCATGTCGACCGCACCATCGGCCTGATCCGCGACCACGGCTGCAAGGCCGGCCTGGTGCTCAACCCGGCCACGCCGCTGGGCTGGCTGGACCATACGCTGGACAAGCTCGACCTGGTGCTGCTGATGAGCGTGAACCCGGGCTTCGGCGGCCAGGCCTTCATTCCGGGCGTGCTAGACAAGGTGCGCCAGGCACGCGCGCGCATTGACCGGCAGGTGGACGCCGGCGGGCGGCCGGTCTGGCTGGAGATCGACGGCGGCGTCAAGGCCGACAACATTGCCGGGATCGCACGCGCGGGCGCCGACACCTTCGTGGCCGGCAGCGCCGTGTTCGGCGCGCCCGATGCCGACGGCGGCTACTCGAGCATCCTGCGCCGCTTGCGCGAGGCCGCCACGATCACATAGCGGCCACCCGCACCGGCACTACACAAGAACACATAGCCAATCTATAGGAGACCTGTCATGCCTGAAGTCCAAAGGATGACCCTGACGCAGTTCCTGATCGAGGAACGCCGCCGCTATCCGGATGCCAGCGGCGGCTTCAACGGCCTGATTCTCAACGTCGCCATGGCCTGCAAGGAAATTGCGCGCGCGGTTGCCTTCGGCGCGCTGGGGGGCTTGCACGGCAAGGCCAGCAATCAAGCTGGAGAAGCAGGGGCCGTCAACGTGCAGGGCGAAATCCAGCAGAAGCTGGACGTGCTGAGCAATACCACCTTCCTGCGCGTCAACGAGTGGGGCGGGTACCTGGCCGGCATGGCGTCGGAGGAGATGGAGGCGCCTTACCAGATCCCGGAACATTACCCGCGTGGCAAGTACCTGCTGGTGTTCGATCCGCTCGACGGCTCATCCAACATCGACGTCAATGTCTCGGTGGGCAGCATCTTCTCGGTGCTGCGCGCCCCGGAGGGTGCAAGTGCCGTGACCGAGCAGGATTTCCTGCAGGCCGGCAGCGCCCAGGTGGCGGCCGGCTATGCGCTCTACGGTCCTACCACCATGCTGGTGCTGACCGTCGGCAATGGCGTCAACGGCTTCACGCTCGATCCCAACCTGGGCGAATTTTTCCTGACGCACCCCAACCTGCGGGTGCCGGCCGATACCCAGGAATTCGCCATCAACGCGTCGAACAGCCGCTTCTGGGAAGCGCCGGTGCAGCGCTATATCGCCGAGTGCATGGCCGGCAAGAGCGGGCCGCGCGGCAAGGATTTCAATATGCGCTGGATCGCGTCGATGGTGGCCGAGGCGCACCGCATTCTGATGCGTGGCGGCGTCTTCATGTACCCGCGCGACTCCAAGGATCCCGCCAAGCCGGGCCGCCTGCGCCTGCTGTATGAGGCCAACCCGATCGCCTTCCTGATGGAGCAGGCCGGCGGGCGCGCCAGCACGGGCCGCCAGACGCTGATGTCGGTGGCGCCGGGCGCGCTGCACCAGCGCATCGGCGTGATCTTCGGCTCGCGCAATGAAGTGGAACGGATCGAGGGCTACCACACCGACCAGACCGATCCCGACCTTCCGAGTCCCCTGTTCAACGAGCGCAGCCTGTTCCGCGCGTCTGCCTGAGGTGCCTGGCCATGTCAGAACGTTATCCCATTATCGCCATCACCGGCTCCTCGGGCGCCGGTACCACGTCGGTGACCCGTACCTTCGAGAACATCTTCCGCCGCGAGGGCGTGAAGTCAGTGGTGATCGAAGGCGACAGCTTCCACCGCTACGACCGCGCCGAGATGAAGGTCAAGATGGCCGAGGCCGAGCGCACCGGCAATATGAACTTCAGCCACTTCGGCGAGGAGAACAACCTGTTCGGCGAGCTGGAGAACCTGTTCCGCTCCTATGCCGAAACCGGCACGGGCATGCACCGGCACTACCTGCATAGCCCGGAGGAGGCCGCGCCGTTCGGGCAGGAACCCGGCACCTTCACCCAGTGGGAGCCGTTACCGGCCGATACCGACCTGCTGTTCTACGAAGGCCTGCACGGCGGCGTGGTCACCGACTCGGTCAATGTCGCGCAGTATCCCAACCTGCTGATCGGCGTGGTGCCGGTCATCAACCTGGAATGGATCCAGAAGCTCTGGCGCGACAAGAAGCAGCGCGGCTATTCGACCGAGGCCGTGACCGACACCATCCTGCGCCGCATGCCGGACTACGTGAACTACATCTGCCCGCAGTTCTCGCGCACGCATGTGAACTTCCAGCGCGTGCCGTGCGTGGATACGTCCAACCCCTTTATCTCGCGCGAAATCCCCGCGCCCGATGAAAGCATGGTGGTGATCCGCTTTGCCAATCCGAAGGGGATCGACTTCCAGTACCTGCTTAGCATGATCCACGACTCCTTCATGTCGCGCGCCAACACCATCGTGGTGCCCGGCGGCAAGATGGAACTGGCCATGCAGCTGATCTTCACGCCCTTCGTGCTGCGCATGATGGAGCGCCGCAAGCGCGCCGCGCTGTAAGGACCCGACCGTGAAACGCCGACTCGCGAGGATCTTCTGAATGAACGCCCCAGAACGCATCGATTCCGCAGCGCGCTGTGCCAATGCGCTGCGCTTCCTGGCCGCCGACGCGGTGGAGCAGGCCAAGTCCGGCCACCCCGGCGCTCCCATGGGCATGGCCGAGATGGCCGAAGTGCTGTGGCGGCGCCACCTGCGCCACAACCCGGCCAACCCGGCCTGGCCCGACCGTGACCGCTTCGTGCTGTCCAACGGCCATGCATCCATGCTGCAGTACGCACTGCTGCACCTGACCGGCTATGACCTGCCGATGTCGCAGCTGCGCCAGTTCCGCCAACTGCACGCGGCCACGCCCGGCCATCCGGAGCTTGGCGTGACGCCGGGCGTGGAAACCACCACCGGGCCGCTGGGGCAGGGCCTGGCCAATGCCGTCGGCATGGCGCTGGCGGAGAAGCTGCTGGCCGCCACCTTCAACCGGCCCGGCTTCGACATCGTCGACCATCACACCTACGTCTTCCTTGGCGATGGCTGCCTGATGGAAGGCCTCAGCCACGAGGCCTGCTCGCTGGCGGGAACGCTCCGGCTGGGCAAGCTGATCTGCCTGTACGACGACAACGGCATCTCCATCGACGGCGAGGTGGCCGGCTGGTTTGCCGACGACACCCCGAAGCGCTTTGCCGCCTACGGCTGGCATGTGATTGCCGTCGACGGGCACGATGTGCAGGCCATCGACGCTGCGCTGCACGAGGCCAAGGCCGAGCGCGACCGGCCCACGCTGATCTGCTGCCGCACCGTGATCGGCAAGGGCGCGCCCGCCAAGGCCGGCGGCCACGATGTGCATGGCGCCCCGCTGGGCGCGCCGGAGATCGCCGCCATGCGCACCGCGCTGGGCTGGGAAGCCGAGCCCTTCACGGTGCCGGCGGATGTCGCCGACGCCTGGGACGCACGCGCGCAAGGCGCCGCGCGCGAGGCCGAATGGGAGGCGCGCTTCGTCAGCTATTGCGCCGCGCACCCCGAACTGGCCGAGGAGTTCGTGCGCCGCGTCAAGGGCCGCCTGCCGCAAGGCTTCGATGTCGAGCTGCTGGCGTTGCTGGACGCGCCGTCGCCGCTGCAAGGCAAGATCGCCACGCGCAAGGCATCGCAGCTGTGCCTGGAGGCGCTCACGCCCGCCTTGCCCGAGCTGCTGGGCGGCTCGGCCGACCTGACCGGCTCCAACCTGACCAATGTCAAGGCATCGGTCTGGGTCAACCATGCCGGGCATGGCAACTACGTGAGCTATGGCGTGCGTGAGTTCGGCATGGCCGCCGCCATGAACGGCATTGCGCTGCATGGGGGGCTGATCCCCTACGGCGGCACCTTCATGACCTTCTCGGACTATTCGCGCAATGCCATCCGCATGGCGGCGCTGATGCGCCTGCGCGTGGTCCACGTGCTGACCCATGACTCGATCGGGCTGGGCGAGGACGGTCCCACCCACCAGCCGGTGGAACACGCCGCCAGCCTGCGGCTGATCCCCAACAACCAGGTCTGGCGTCCCTGCGACGGCGCCGAGACCGCGTATGCGTGGCTGGCCGCGCTGCGGCGCGAGGATGGCCCGAGCTGCCTGGTGCTGTCGCGGCAGGCGCTGATGCCGTTCGAGCGCAATGCGGCCCAGCGCGCGGAGATTGCGCGAGGCGGCTATGTGCTGCGCGATGCGCCGGCGCCGCGCGTGGTGCTGATCGCCACCGGCTCCGAGGTGGAAATCGCCATGCGCGCGGCACTGGACCTGGCCGATGCCGGCATCGCCGCACGCGTGGTGTCCATGCCCTGCGTGGAGCTGTTCTACGCGCAGGACGTGGCGTACCGGGACACCGTGCTGCCGCCGGGATTGCCGCGCGTCAGCGTGGAGGCGGGCGGCACCTGGTTCTGGCGCGGCGTGGTGGGCGAGCAGGGCCTGGCGCTGGGCATCGACAGCTTCGGCGAATCTGCGCCGGCCGAGGCGCTGTACCAGCACTTCGGCCTGACCCCGACGCATGTCGCCGCGGCCGCGCGCGTGCTGCTGGAGGAGGCGTGATGGCTACCACATCCATGCCCTGCACCGCGGTGCTGATCGACCTGGACGGCACGCTGGTCGACAGCGCGCCCGACATTGTCGAGGCCGCCAACCGCATGCTGGCCGACCTCGGCAGCCCGGCATTGCCGTTCGACACCGTGGCCGGCTTTATCGGCCGCGGGGTGCCCAACCTGGTGCGGCGCGTGCTCGAGACCGCCGGGCTCGCGGCGCAGGTTGAGGCTGCCGATGCAGTGACGATGTTCCACCGCCACTATGCCGAGACCAACGGCCGCCTCGGATCGGTGTTCCCGGGCGTGGAGGCAGGCCTGGAGGCGCTCAGGCGGCAGGGCTACCGGCTTGCCTGCGTCACCAACAAGCCGCGCGCGCTGGCGGTGCCGCTGCTGGCGCTGACCGGGTTGTCGCAATACCTGGAAGTGCTGGTGGCGGGCGACTCGATCGCGCAGATGAAACCGGACCCCGAACCGCTGCGGCACGCCTGCAACCTGCTCGACGTCGATCCGGCGCAGGGCGTGCTGGTGGGGGATTCGGCGGTGGACGTGGCGGCGGCGCGCGCGGCCGGCATCCCGGTCTGCCTGGTGCGCTACGGCTACGCCGGCCCCGGCGGGCCCGCGGCGCTGGGCGCCGACGCGCTGCTCGATTCGCTGGAGGCATTGCCGGCGCTGCTGACGCCGGCGCGGCTGGCGCCAGCAGCCTAATGTTGCGCCGGCGCGCCAGCGCGACCGGCAAGGATACCAAGACAAGTAAAGGAGACAGCATGACTATCAAGGTTGCCATCAACGGCTACGGACGCATCGGCCGCAATGTGCTGCGCGCCCACTATGAAGGCGGCAAGCGGCACGATATCGAGATCGTCGCCATCAACGACCTCGGCAACGCGGCCACCAATGCGCACCTGACCCAGTACGACACCGTCCACGGCCGCTTCCCGGGCGAGGTCTCGGTCGACGGCGATGCCTTCCGCGTCAACGGCGACCGCATCCGCGTGCTGGCCCAGCGCAACCCGGCCGAGCTGCCGTGGGGCGAGCTGGGCGTGGACGTGGTGATGGAATGCACCGGGCTCTTCACCAGCAAGGAAAAGGCCTCGGCCCACCTGAAGGGCGGCGCGAAGAAGGTGATCATCTCCGCCCCCGGCGGCAAGGACGTGGACGCCACCATCGTCTACGGCGTCAACCACGGCGTGCTGAAGGCCAGCGACACGGTGATCTCCAACGCCTCGTGCACCACCAACTGCCTGGCGCCGCTGGTCAAGCCGCTGCACGAGAAGCTGGGCGTGGTGAACGGCCTGATGACCACGGTGCACTCCTATACCAACGACCAGGTGCTGACCGACGTCTACCACGAAGACCTGCGCCGGGCGCGCTCGGCCACCATGTCGATGATCCCGACCAAGACCGGCGCCGCCGCCGCGGTCGGGCTGGTGATGCCTGAGCTGGACGGCCGGCTGGACGGCTTTGCCGTGCGCGTGCCGACCATCAATGTGTCGCTGGTCGACCTGTCCTTCGTGGCGGCGCGGCCCACCACGGTGGAGGAGGTGAACGGCATCCTGAAGGCAGCCGCTGAAGGCGAGCTCAAGGGCATCCTGGACTACAACACCGCGCCGCTGGTCTCGGTGGACTTCAACCACAACCCGGCGTCGTCCACCTTTGACGCCACCCTGACCAAGGTTAACGGCACGCTGGTCAAGGTGTCGGCCTGGTATGACAACGAATGGGGCTTCTCCAACCGCATGCTGGATACCGCGGTGGCGCTGGCCCACGCACGCTAGCAGGTTGCCATGATGAGCCTATCCCATGCTACGAACCCGCAACCGAAACCCGCGGCGGCGCCGCACACGCTGGCCGCACTGCTTGCAGCAGGCGGACTGGCTGGCAAGCGGGTCTTTATCCGCGCCGACCTCAACGTCCCGCAGGATGCAGCGGGCGCTATCACCGACGACACCCGCATCCGTGCTTCCGTGCCTGCCATCGCGGCCTGCCTGCAGGCGGGCGCCGCGGTGATGGTCACCTCGCACCTGGGCCGGCCGCAGGAGGGCGCGCCCGACCCGCGCCACAGCCTGGCACCGGTGGGCCGCCGCCTGTCGGAACTGCTGGGCCGCCAGGTGCCGCTCTTGTCCGGCTGGACCGAGGGCGGCTTCCAGGTGCCGCCCGGGCAGGTGGTGCTGCTGGAAAACTGCCGCATGAACACGGGCGAGAAGAAGAACAGCGACGAACTGGCGCAGAAGATGGCCGCGCTGTGCGATGTCTACGTCAACGACGCCTTCGGCACCGCCCACCGTGCCGAGGCGACCACGCATGGCATCGCCAGGTACGCCCCCATCGCCTGCGCCGGCCCGCTGCTGGCCGCCGAGATCGACGCGCTGGGCAAGGCGCTGGGCCAGCCGGCGCGTCCGCTGGTGGCAATCGTGGCGGGCTCCAAGGTTTCGACCAAGCTGACCATCCTGAAGTCGCTGGCCGACAAGGTCGACAACCTGATCGTCGGCGGCGGCATCGCCAATACCTTCATGCTGGCCGCCGGCCTGAAGATCGGCAAGTCGCTGGCCGAGCCTGACCTGCTGGCCGATGCCAGGGCCATCATCGACATCATGGCTGCCCGCGGCGCCTCAGTGCCGATCCCGGTCGACGTCGTATGCGCCAAGGAATTCAGCGCCACCGCCGAGGCTACCGTGAAGGACGTGAAGGACGTGGCCGACGACGACATGGTCCTGGACATCGGCCCCGAGACCGCCGCCATGCTGGCCGAGCAACTCAAGGCCGCCGGCACCATCGTCTGGAACGGCCCGGTGGGTGTGTTCGAGTTCGACCAGTTCGGCAATGGCACCAGGGTGCTGGCCCAGGCCATCGCCGAATCGAAGGCGTTCTCGATCGCCGGCGGCGGCGACACGCTGGCGGCCATTGCCAAGTACGGCATTGCCGACCGCGTGGGCTACATCTCCACGGGCGGGGGTGCGTTCCTGGAATTCCTGGAGGGCAAGACGCTGCCCGCGCTGGCCGTGCTGGCACAGCGCGCCGCCTGAACCCGACCTCACCGATTCTGCAATCAGTAAAGGAGCTTCATCATGGCACTCATTTCCTTGCGCCAGCTGCTGGACCACGCGGGAGAGTTCGGCTACGGCGTGCCGGCTTTCAACGTCAACAACCTGGAACAGATCCACGCCATCATGGAGGCGGCCGAGGAAACCGACAGCCCGGTCATCCTGCAGGCCTCCGCCGGCGCCCGCAAGTACGCCGGCGAGGCTTACCTGCGCCATATGGTGCTGGCCGCGGCCGAGACCCATCCGGACATCCCCATCGTGCTGCACCAGGACCACGGCTCCAGCCCGGCGATCTGCCAGGCCTCGATCCGCTCCGGCTTCACCAGCGTGATGATGGACGGCTCGCTGCGCGAAGACATGAAGACCCCGTCCGACTACGACTACAACGTCGACGTCACGCGGCGCGTGTGCGAAATGGCGCATGCGATCGGCGTGTCGGTGGAGGGCGAACTGGGCTGCCTGGGCTCGCTCGAAACCGGCCAGGCCGGCGAAGAGGACGGCGTGGGCGCGGCGGGCACGCTGTCGCACGACATGATGCTGACCGACCCGGCCCAGGCGCGCGACTTTGTCGCCCGCACCGGCGTGGATGCGCTGGCGATTGCCATCGGCACCAGCCACGGCGCCTACAAGTTCTCGCGCAAGCCCACCGGTGACATCCTGGCTATGGACCGCATCCGCGAGATCCATGAGCAGATCCCTGACACCCACCTGGTGATGCACGGCTCCAGCTCGGTGCCGCAGGAATGGCTGGAGATCATCCGCCAGTACGGCGGCGACATCAAGGAGACCTACGGCGTGCCGGTCGAGGAGATCCTGCGCGGCATCAAGATGGGGGTGCGCAAGGTGAATATCGACACGGATATCCGCCTGGCGATGACCGGGGCGATCCGCAAGTCCTTGTCCGACGACCGCAGCGAGTTCGATCCGCGCAAGGCGCTGCTGGCGGCCAAGAAGGGCGCGAGGAGCGTGGTCAAGCTGCGCTTCGAGGCCTTCGGCTGCGCCGGGCAGGCTTCGCGGATCAAGCCGGTGCCGCTGGAGCGGGTGGCGAAGCTTTATTCCTGAAGGAGCCGCCCGGTGGGCGAATGGCGGAGATCAGCAAAGTGGGCCGTCTGCAGTACCACGAACCCACGCATACGCACCCCTCTCCCGCGCGCGGGAGAGGGGTGGGGGTGAGGGCCGGAGCATCAACGAAGTAAAAGCCGTCGGTATGCCTGGGCCTGCCCTCACCCCCGGCCCCTCTCCCGCAAGCGGGAGAGGGGAGCAAACCGGCGGCAGGAACAGCACGCGTGACTAACCCCAACGCCGTCACCAGCAACCTGGCGCGGCACAAGGAGCAAACATGGCCAATCGACGCGAAGTGCCTGGTATCCGGAAGTACGACGGTCCCGCCGGCGGCTGGGGTGCGCTGAAGGCAACCGCCACGGCGATCCGGACGCAGATGGATACCGTCAAGGCGCCGATCACGCTGATGCGGACCAACCAGCCTGACGGCTTCGATTGCCCCGGCTGCGCATGGCCCGACAAGGAGCACCGGTCGACCTTCCAGTTCTGCGAGAACGGCGCCAAGGCCGTGACGTGGGAGGCAACCACCAAACGGGTGCCCCCCGAGTTCTTTGCAGCCAATACCGTGTCGTCGCTGTTGAACCGCACGGACTACGAGCTCGAGGACTTTGGCCGGCTGACGCATCCCCTGGTCTACGACCGCGCCACCGACACCTTCCGCGCGGTGGAGTGGGAGGCAGCCTTCGCCCGCATCGGCGAGATCCTGCGCGGGCTGACGCCGGACCAGGTCGAGTTCTATACCTCGGGCAGGGCCTCCAACGAGGCCGCCTACCTGTACCAGCTGTTCGCGCGGGAATATGGCACGAACAATTTCCCCGATTGCTCGAACATGTGCCACGAGCCCACCAGCGTGGGCTTGCCGCGCTCGATCGGCATCGGCAAGGGCACGGTGTCGCTGGATGACTTTGACACGTGCGAGCTGATTATTTCGATCGGCCACAACCCGGGCACCAACCACCCGCGGATGATGGGGACCTTGCATGAGGCCTCGCGCCGCAAGGTGCCGATCCTGGTGTTCAACCCGCTGCGCGAGCGGGCGCTTGAGCGCTTCGCTGACCCGCAGAACATGGTGGAGATGGCCACCTATGGCTCCACCCGGATTGCGTCGTCCTACTTCCTGGTCCGCGCCGGTGGCGACGCCGCCGCCATAAAAGGGGTGATGAAGGCGCTGCTGGACCTGGAGGCCAGCCAGGGCAATGTGCTGGACCACGACTTCATCGCGGTCCACACCGAGGGCTTTGAGGCGCTGGCCGACGATCTGCGGTCGACCGAATGGGCGGATATCGAAAAGACCTGTGGCCTGACCCGCGCGGACCTGGAGCTGGTGGCGGCGGCCTATGCCAAATCGAATGCCACCATCGTCACCTACGGCATGGGCGTGACCCAGCACAACGAAGGCACGGCCAATGTGCGCCTGCTGTGCGACCTGCTGATGCTGCGAGGCAACTTCGGCAAGCCCGGCGCCGGCATCTGCCCCTTGCGCGGCCACTCCAATGTGCAGGGGAACCGGACTGTCGGCATTACCGAGAAGCCGTCGGCCGGCTTCCTGCAGCGGATCGAGGACACCTTCGGCTTCAGCCCGCCCGCCGGACACGGGCACGATGCCGTCAACGCGATGCAGGCGATGATCGACGGCAAGTCCAGGGCGCTGTTCTGCCTGGGCGGGAACTTCGCGGTCGCCTTGCCTGACCCCGAGCAGTGCTTCCCCGCCATGGGCAAGCTCGACCTGAGCGTGCATGTCGGGACCAAGCTCAATCGCACCCACTTGCTGGTGGCCAAGGAGACCTATGTGCTGCCTTGCCTGGGCCGCACCGAACTGGATGTGCAGGAGACCGGGCCGCAATCGGTGACGGTGGAGGATTCGATGTCGATGGTGCATGCGTCGGCCGGCAAGCTCGCGCCGGCGTCCGAGTTCCTGCGCTCCGAGCCGGCCATCGTGGCGGGCATGGCCACCGCGACCCTGCCTGACAGCAAGGTGCCATGGCTGGAACTGGTTGCCGACTACGACAGGATCCGCGACCTGATCGAGAAGACGGTGCCCGGCTTTGAGGACTTCAACACGCGCGTGCGGGTCCCTGGCGGATTCCGCATGCCCTTGCCGCCAACCGAGCGTAAATGGGAAACGCCGTCGGGCAAGGCCGAGTTCTACGTGTTCAAGGGGTTGCATGAAGACAAGGAAGTCCTTGCCGACGATGTCCTGCGGCTGGTGACGATCCGTAGCCATGACCAGTACAACACCACCATCTATGCCATGGACGACCGCTACCGGGGCGTGTTCGGGCGGCGCGACGTGCTGTTCATGAACCCAGCCGACCTGGCCGCGCGCGGCCTGGAGCATGGCGACCTGGTCGACATCGAGACCATCGCTGCGGGCCGGCAGCTGCGTTTCGAGAAGATCACTGCGATTGAATATGAAATTGCGCCCGGCTCCGTCGCCGCCTACTATCCGGAGGCAAATAGGCTGGTGCCGCTCGACTACATCGACGAGGACAGCGGCACCCCGTCCTACAAGTCAGTGCCCGTGCGCGTGGTGCGTTCGGCGGTGACGTAATGGCGGGCCAGCCCACCATCACGTAAGCACGGCTCATGCCCGCTTTTTAGCGCCGCTGCGCGCGGCCCTGAGCGCGCGCAACGTCCCCCTGTTGAAGCAATGTGACCTACCTGTGGAGGAAAGTCCATCATGCCGACCCTATGCGAAATCTGCAACGCACGTCCCGCCGTGGCACGGGTGACCGTGGTTCAGGACGGCGAGCGCAAGACGATGTCGATCTGCGACTACGACTACCGGCAGCTGCTGCGCCACCAGGACATGCTCAACCCGTTCGACTCCCTGCTGGGTGGCGGCGGCCTGTCCCGCTTCTTCCGCGGAATGGGAGGCGGGATGGATGACGACGAGCATCCCGGGTACTCCACCGAAGTTCCGCGCGAATCCGTCGACCCCACCGATGCCTTCAGCGAGCAGACCATGGAGCTGCTGCAGCGCGCCGCGGAGAAGGCCCACGAGCTGCGGCGCAATGAACTCGATACCGAGCACCTGCTCTACGTGCTCGCCGATACCGATGTCTGCACGGCGCTGCTCAAGGAGCTCAAACTCTCGCCGCAGGACATCAAGGGCTATATCGACGAGCATGCGCAGACCGGAACCGCCGAACCCGACACGGCCATCGACCGGATGACGATCTCGCCGCGGCTGAAAAAGGCCTTCCAGTTTGCCTTCCAGGCCTCGCGCGACCTGGGGCATTCCTACGTTGGACCCGAGCACCTGCTGATCGGCCTGGCCTCGGTGCCGGACAGTATTGCCGGGACGCTGCTGAAAAAGTACGGCGTGACCCCCGAGGCGCTGCGCCAGAAGGTGGTGAAGGTGGTCGGCAAAGGCGCTGAAGACGGCCGCGTCGACACGCCGACCGGCACGCCCACGCTGGACAAGTTCGGGCGCGACCTGACCGCGATTGCGCGGCAGGGCAAGCTCGATCCGGTGCTGGGCCGTGCGCAGGAGATCGAGAGCACGATCGAAGTGCTGGCGCGGCGCAAGAAGAACAACCCGGTGCTGATCGGCGAGCCAGGCGTGGGCAAGACCGCCATCGTGGAAGGCCTGGCGCAGCGCATCGTCAATGGCGATGTGCCGGAGGTGCTGCGCGGTAAGCGTCTGGTTGAGGTGAACATCAATTCGATGGTCGCCGGGGCCAAGTACCGCGGCGAGTTCGAGGAGCGTGCCAAGCAGCTGATCGATGAGGTCACGGCCAAGAACGACGAACTGATCCTGTTTATCGACGAACTGCACACCATCGTCGGCGCGGGGCAGGGCGGCGGCGAGGGCGGGCTCGATATCGCCAACGTGCTCAAGCCCGCGCTGGCGCGCGGGGAACTAAGCCTGATCGGCGCCACCACGCTGAACGAATACCAGAAATACATCGAGAAAGACGCGGCGCTGGAGCGGCGCTTCCAGCCGGTGCTGGTGCCGGAGCCGACTGTCGAGCAGACCATCGTCATCCTGCGCGGCCTGCGCGACAAGCTTGAGGCGCACCACCAGGTCACCTTCGCCGACGACGCCTTTGTCGCCGCGGCGGAACTGTCGGACCGCTACATCACCTCGCGCTTCCTGCCGGACAAGGCCATCGACCTGATCGACCAGGCCGCGGCGCGCGTGCGCATCGGCGCCACCTCGCGCCCCGCGGATATCCAGGAACTGGAGGCCGAGATCGCCCAGCTCAAGCGCGAGCAGGACTATGCGTCGTCGCGCAAGCGCTTTGACGAGGCCAAGGGCTTCGAGGACCGCATCAACGACAAGCAGAAGCGGCTTGATGAGCTGACCGAGGCCTGGCAGCGCAAGACCGGGTCGGAGACCCTGGAGGTGACGGTCGCGGCCATTGCCGAAGTGGTGTCGCGCCTGACCGGCATCCCCGTGACCGACCTGACCCAGGAAGAGCGCCAGAAGCTGCTGAAGATGGAAGCGCGGCTGCGCGAGCGGGTGGTGGGGCAGGAGGACGCGGTGGTCGCGGTCAGCGACGCGGTGCGCTTGTCGCGTGCGGGCCTGGGCCAGGCCAACCGCCCGATCGCGACTTTCCTCTTCCTCGGGCCGACCGGCGTCGGCAAGACCGAGCTGGCCAAGGCCCTGGCGGAAACCGTGTTCGGCGACGAGCAGGCCATCATCCGCATCGACATGTCCGAGTACATGGAGCGCCATGCGGTGGCCCGGCTGATCGGCGCGCCCCCGGGCTATGTCGGCTACGACGAAGGCGGGCAGCTGACCGAGCGCGTGCGGCGCAAGCCCTATAGCGTGATCCTGCTGGATGAGATCGAGAAGGCCCACCCGGACGTGAACAACGTGCTGCTGCAGGTCTTCGATGATGGCCGCTTGACCGACGGCAAGGGCCGCGTGGTGGACTTCAGCAACACCGTCATCATCGCCACCAGCAACCTGGGCGCGCCGATCATCATGGATAACCTGGAGCAGCCCGAGGACAAGCGCATGCCTGAGAAGGACTTGCGCGAGGCGCTGATGAAGGTGCTGAAGGGACACTTCCGGCCCGAGTTCCTGAACCGCATCGACGACATCATCGTGTTCCATGCGCTGTCGCGCGAGAACATCCGCGCGATCGTGCAGATCCAGCTGGAGCGCGTGGTGCGCACCGCCGCCGCGCAGGACATCACGGTCAAGCTCGACGATGACCTGGTCGATCATCTGGTCGAGGTGGGCTACCAGCCTGAGTTCGGTGCGCGGGAGCTGCGGCGCCAGATCCGCCAGTCGGTCGAGACCGGGCTGGCCAAGGAGATTCTCGGCGACAAGCTGAAATCCGGCGACAGCGTCGAGCTCGGCTACGACAAAGCAAGCAACGCCGTGGTCTTCAGGAAGATGGAAGCCGTCAAGAAGCCGAAGGCAGGCAAAGCTGCCGCCAAGGGCGCTGCACCCAAGCAGGCGGATAGCACCGTCGCGGCAGGAGACTCCAGCGCTTGAGCGCACGAGCCAGGGCAATCACGACTTTCGTGGGAGATTCGCAAATGCAGGAGTACGACTTTTACATCAATCTGCTGAAACCGACGCTGGGGCTCTATGTGCGCAAGGGGGCAGGACTTCAGGACCTCGCCGACGCAAAGGAGTGGCAACTTGAAGGGACGGTTCCGGAGAGCGCATTGCCACCCGGTATGTTGAAGGGGCTGGAAGCCAACGGGCACGCCTTTCAGGAGCTGGGCGGGTAACCCGCCACGCGCGGCCGCGGCCTGTTCCGATGGGTTGCGGCCGCACGGCTTCCTTCCTGCCAGCATCACTTCTCGTCGACAAAGAACTCGATACCCTCGTCGATGCATTCTTTCGGCTGGGCAAAGGTAATCCAGCCATGACCCCTGAGCGTGATTTCGTCACGGCGCAGGATGAGCGCGTTTTCGCCATCGATCTTCACGTGGGTGCCGTTCGAGCTTCTGTCGATCAGGACAAAGCGGCCGCCGCGCGGCTCCACCGTGGCCTGGAATCTCGACACCTGCCGGTCCGTGACCACAATGCTCATGGTCGTGTCCCGGCCAATGGTGACAGGCGGCGAGGCGGTGTTCATTTCGAAGACGGTTCCCCGATACCGTAGCGAGAGCAATGCCGAACGGGCCAATGCGAGATCCACCGGGGCCACCAGGGTCAGGTCGATGCTCTGCTGCCAGATCGCTTCATACAGCTCGATCACCTGGTGCTTGCCGCGCACCTGTATCGGATACAGGTAGCGTGTCATCTGGCGCAGCCCCGCGGACAGTTGCTCAACCGCGTTCTTGCTGGTGATGATCTGGCCCCGCGACGCGAGGCTGGCCAGTCGGGCGGCAAGGTTCACGGTGTCGCCGAACAGGTCGCCGGATTCGTCCGACAGGATCGGGCCATGGTGAAAGCCGATATGAATTGCCAGCGGTGCGCCGATGATCGGCGGCAGCCCGGCGACGGCCTCCTGCATGTCCAGTGCCGCCCGCATCGCATTCTCCGCCGCGGGAAACAGCACCATGATTTCGTCACCGATGGTCTTGACCACCCGTCCTTGCGCGGCCGCGGAGTGGGACTTCATCAGCGCGAGGCACTGGCGGATTGCGCCAAGCGCCACGGCATCGCCGGCCTGCTCGTAGAGTCTGGTGCTGTCGCAGACGTCCGCGAACATCACCGATCCATCGGACGCGTCTTGTCGCGAATCTTGGTCCATATGCATCACAGGCCGTTTGGTCGGAGCGCGCCATGCCCTTCAATCGGCAGTGCGCTTCGTCTGCATGATAGAACTTCATTGCGACATTGCAGCACTGGTGACCATCTCGAAAAAGTGCTGCTTGCCGATCCGGGCACCTCGATCCTCTCCTGCCGTTTCGCCTTGCCAGGGATCGCATCAGGCACTACAACGATCAAGCACGCCGACGACGGTGAAGGAGGAGGCCCCATAATGCATCACGCCCGCAACCCTCTCGTCGCCGCCACTCGCCAGCTTTTGGCGGGCTCCGTCCTGACGCTTCCGGCGCTCGCCTTTGCTGCCGGGCCCGGCGGAGCCTTCCAGCCCACGCAGGTTTCCGCCACGCCCGACCGCAACGCCGGGCTGCAGGCCTTCGCGCAGATCGAACGTGTGCTGCTGCATGCCCGCTGCCTGAATTGCCACGTGCCCGACGGCCCGCTGCAGGGCGATGCGAAACGGGTGCACTTTCCACCGGTGCAGCGTGGCGCCGACGGCAAAGGCGTGCCGCCACTGCAATGCGCCACCTGCCATGCCACCCAGAACAGTCCGCTCGCGCATGCGCCGCCCGGGCTCGATACCGACGGCCAGCCGGGCTGGCACATGCCGCCAGCGAAGATGAAGATGTCATGGTTGGGCCTGTCCGGGCCGGCGCTGTGCAAGGTCTTGCGCGACACCAGGACCAACGGCGGCCGCTCGCTGGCGATGCTCGAAGAACACATGGTGACCGACCACCTAGTGGCTTGGGGCTGGCAACCGGGGCCGGGGCGCGAATTGCCGCCGCTGGACAAGCCCGCGTTCGACGAGCAGGTGCGCCAGTGGATACGCCATGGTGCGCCGTGCGATACGCGCGAGCCGCTGCGTACCTCTGCCGGGCCCACGCGCGCCGCCGCCGACGAAGCCTTGCTGAAGAACCTGCGCGCCATCGCCGGATCGGGCGCCTTGACCCAGACCAAGGGCACGAGCAACGGGAGCCAGCCATGATCTCCTTTCAACTGAACGGCAAGACCCAGCAGGTTGACGTGCCCGGCGACACGCCGGTGCTGTGGGTGCTGCGCGACACGCTGGGCCTGACCGGCACCAAGTTCGGCTGCGGCATCGCGGTGTGCGGCGCGTGCACGGTCCATGTCGATGGCCAGCAGCGCCGCGCGTGCGTGACGCCGGTGTCCTCCATCGCCGGCCGGCAGCTCACCACGATCGAGGGCATCGGCGAGGACCCGGTGGGGCGCGCGGTCGAAGAGGCCTGGGTGCGCAACGACGTCACGCAGTGCGGCTATTGCCAGAGCGGCCAGGTCATGTCGGCGGTGGCGCTGCTCAAGGTCAACCGGCGCCCGACCGATGCCGACATCGAACAGGCCATGAGCGCCAACCTGTGCCGCTGCGGCACCTATGCGCGCATCCATGCCGCGGTCAAGGATGCAGCCAAGGCCATCGGCTGAGGAGATGCCATGAGACTCATGCAGCAGGCAAGCGGCGGCATCGACCGGCGGACCTTCCTGAAGCTGAGCGTCGGCTCAGGCTTCGCGCTCTGTGCCGCTCCGCTTGGCGCGCAGACGGAGGCGGCCGCGCAGCCCAAGGCGCCGGTGCAGCCGTCGGCCTTCGTCAGTATCGATGCCGACGGCACGGTGACGGTCACGATCGGCAAGCTTGAATTCGGGCAGGGCGTGCAGACGGCACTGCCGATGCTGGTGGCCGAGGAACTGGACGCGGACTGGAGCAAGGTGCGCTGCCAGCTGGCCCCGGCCGGCGAGGCCTATAAGGATCCGGTGTTCCATATCCAGATGGTCGGTGGCTCGACCAGCATGAAGAACTCGTGGACGCAGTATCGAGAGGTCGGCGCGCGCATGCGCGCCATGCTGCTCGGGGCGGCCGCCAGGCGCTTCGGGGTGCCGGCCGGGCAGCTGAAGGCCGAGGCCGGCGTGGTGACCGCGCCCGACGGCCGCCGAGCCACGTACGGCGAGCTGGCCGCCGGGGCCCTGGCCGAGCCGGTGCCGGCGAGCGTGCAGCTGAAATCGCCGCAGGAGTTCAGGCTCATCGGCAAGCCCACCGGCCGGCTCGACGCGCGCGACAAGTCCACCGGCAGGCAGCAGTTCGGCATCGACATGGCGCTGCCCGGCACGCGCACCGTGGTCATGGTGCATCCGCCGGTGTTCGGCGCCAGGGTCGCGCGCTTCGACCCCGCGCGTGCCAAGGCCATCGCCGGCGTGGAAGAGGTCTACCAGGTGCCACTGGCCGGCGGCGCGACCGGGTTGGCGATCGTGGCCAATGGGTTCTGGCCGGCGCGCACGGCGCGCGAGGTGCTGCAGGTGGAATGGGACACCAGCGGTGTCGAGAAGCCGGACAGCGACGCACTGCTGGCGCGCTACCGCGAACTGGCCACCCGGCCCGGCGTGCAGGCCAGGGCGGCGGACACTTCGGCGCTTGCCACCGCACCACACAAGCTTACCGCAGAGTATGTCTTTCCCTACCTGGCGCACACGCCGATGGAGCCGCTCAACTGCACCATCGACTTTCGCGGCAACCAATGCACCGTCTGGGCCGGCTCGCAATTCCAGACCGTCGACCAGGCCAACGTCGCAGCCGTGCTCGGCCTGAAGCCGGAACAGGTGACGTTCAACACCATGATGGCCGGCGGCGGCTTCGGCCGGCGTGCCGTGCCCACGTCCGACTACCTGTTCGAGGCCGCCCAGGTGGCCAAGGCGCGCTATGCGGCCGGCCGGCGCGAGCCGATCAAGATGATCTGGACGCGCGAAGAGGACGTGCGCGGCGGCTACTACCGCCCGATGCACCTGCACCGCGTTGAAATCGGCCACGACGGCAAGGGCAAGGTGTTGGCCTGGAAGCACGTGATCGTCGGCCAGTCCATAACCAGCGGCACCCCGTTCGAGTCCTTCACCGTGAAGAACGGGGTCGACTCGACCATGGTCGAGGGTGTGAGCGACAGTGCTTATCCGTTCCCGATCGCGCTCGAGATCCATCATCCCAAGGTCAATGTTCCGGTGTTGTGGTGGCGCTCGGTGGGGCACACACACACGGCCTATGTGATGGAGACCCTGGTCGATGAACTGGCGCGCGCTGGCGGGATCGATCCGGTGGCGTACCGCCGCACGCTGCTGCGTGAGCACAAGCGTCACCTGGCGGCACTGGACCTGGCGGTCGAGCGCTCGGGCTACGGCAAGCGGCGCCTCGCGGGCGGGCGGGCCTGGGGCGTGGCGGTGCATGAATCGTTCGACACCGTGGTCGCGTATATCGTCGAGGTCTCGATGCGCGGCAATCAGCCGGTGGTGCACCGGGTCACTGCGGCCGTCCACTGCAACATGCCGATCAATCCGCGCACGGTCGAGGCGCAGGTCCAGGGCGGCATGATGATGGGGCTGGGCACCACGCTGCCCGGCGCGCAGATCACGCTGAAGGATGGCGTGGTCCAGCAGAGCAACTGGAACGACTACCGGCTCGCCACGCATGCGGACATGCCGCCGCAGATCGCGGTGCATATCGTGCCGTCGGCCGACCCGCCGACCGGCATTGGCGAGACCGCGGTGCCGCCGATCGCGCCGGCACTGGCTAACGCCGTCGCGGCGCTCACCGGCAAGCGGCATCGCAGCCTGCCGTTCACCGCGTGATCTTCGAGCAAGTCGGTATGGCCAGCGTGGGGCTCCCCTCTCTCCCGCAAGGGGGAGAGGGGAGCCCCCAGACCGCTAGCCAACGGTTTTCGGTGCGCCAAAGCCGCCCGAACTAGCCTAAGCAAGGTGTTCTCCCTCTCCCCTCATGGGGAGAGGGCCGGGGTGAGGGGTGGTTTAGCTGGGAACCACATCAAGCGGGGCCTTCGGTTTTATCCAGCACAACGCCCGTTGAAGGCCCAACCCTCTCCCGCAAGCGGGAGAGGGAGCAAACACCCCGGCAGTTCAAGTGTCCATCGTGCACCAACGGCCATGCGGCGGCGGTGAACGGTGCATTCGGAAATGGCAGAGGCGGGCAATCCAATTAGCGGCGATCATGCAGCCTGATCCTGTCCGCATCCCGAGCCACCATGCACGTCCATCTGCAGTCCCACATGCACGTCAGCCTGCAGCAGCTGTTGCTGGCCTTCCCGCTGTCGGTCTCTACGGCCCACGGCAGGCTGGTGCTCAGGCGCCGCGGCTATGAGCGTCTGCTGCTGCCGGGCCAGCAGCTCACCATCGAACCGTTTGAAACCTTTGCGCTGCACCTGGATGGCAGCAGCACTCAGCCGGCCGCGTGCACCCTCGAAATCCAGCGCATGATCCCTGCGGCGCAGCAGGAATGCCTGCACCACCGCATCTGCAAGCGAGTTTTCCTGCAACCGCATTACGCCTGGAATGCTGCGTTTATCGCGGAACGGCTGGGCATGTCCACGGCACAGCTACGCCGCCTGCTGTTTTCGCAGGGCACGGCGCTGACCGACCTGTGCCGCACGCAACGGCTGATGCGGTTGCTGTTCGAGGTCATGGCCGGTGATGCCGGCATTGGCGATGCCCGGCGGCGAGTCGGCTGGCCAGCCAGCAGTGATCTGGACTGCGCTTTCTACGATCGCTTCGGCTTATCGATGGAGGCTGCCAGGCGGTTGGCGGTGGTGCGCGCGGCGCAGCGGCAGCGCTCGGTCGCCTGACTAGTTCCCAAAAATCTACCTGACGTTCGCAAGCATCCGGGATCAGGTCCCCGATGCGAGGGTGCCGGCCCCTGCAAATTGCGCGCGCCAGAGTGTACTGAGCGCCGCGCTTTGCGAGATAATCCGGCCCTACGCTGCGGAATGATGTCATGCGCTTTGATCTGGTCGACCTGAAACTGTTCACGCATATTGCGGAGGCCCAGAGCCTGACCGGCGGTGCGCAACGCTCACACCTGTCGCTGGCCGCGGCCAGCACGCGCATCAAGAACCTCGAGGAACACGTCGGCGTCAAGCTGCTGAGCCGCAGCAGCCAGGGCGTGAAGGTGACCGGGGCGGGGGAGACCCTGCTCGCCCATGCGCGCCGCGTGCTGCGCCAGCTGGAGCAGCTGAGCGGCGATCTGCAGGAATACGCGGCGGGCGTGAAAGGCCATGTGCGCGTGTTCGCCAACACCACCGCAATGAGCGAGTTCCTGCCGGCGGTGCTGCGCACTTATCTCGTCAGCCATCCGGACGTGACCATCGACATGCACGAGCGCCTGAGCCCGGATATCGTGCGCGCGGTGCAGGAGGGTATGGTGGACATCGGCATCATTGCCGGCAACGTGCGCACGGAAGGGCTGGAGGTGATGCCTTACCGGCGCGACCGCCTGGTGCTGGCCACCGCGCTGAGCCATCCGCTGGCCGAGCGCGGCAGCGTGGATTTCATCGATACGCTGGACTATGACTTCATCGGTCTGCCCGAGGCCAGCGCGATCCACAATTTCCTGATGCGGGCCGCGGCCGACCTGCAGCGCACGCTGCGCTGGCGCGTGCAGGTCAGCAACTTCGAGACCGCGTGCCGGATGATCGAGGCCAATGTCGGCGTCGGCGTGTTGCCGGAGACTACCGCCAGCCGCCATGCGAAGACGATGGCGCTGCGCATCGTCCAGCTCAACGATGAATGGGCCGAGCGCAAGCTGCAGGTATGCGTGGCCGACCTCGGCGCCTTGCCGCTGTTTGCGCGCAAGCTGGTGGACCTGCTGGTCGAGGACGGCCTGGGGCGCCAGGACTAGGGCTTGTCCGCCAGCATCTGCCGAAGCTGGTGCTTCAGTAGCTTACCGCTGGCCGTGGTGGGGATCGAGGCCACGCGCAGGATCCGCTCCGGGCGCTTGTACGGCGACAGGCGGTCGACCAGGTAGTCGTGCAGGGCCTGCGCGTCGAATTTCTCGCCATCCCTGATCTCGACGAAGGCGATCACTTCCTCGTTGCCGTCCACGGTGGGATGTCCGATGACGGCCGACACGCGCACGGACGGATGCGTGTTGATGACCGATTCGACTTCGATCGGGTAGACATTGAAGCCCGAGCGGATGATCAGGTCCTTGGTGCGGCCGACGATGAACAGCGCGCCGTCGGGGTCCAGCCGGCCGATGTCGCCGGTGTTGAGCCAGCCGTCGGGCCGCAGGGCCTCGGCGCTCAGGTCCGGTGCGCGGTAGTAGCCGCGCATCACGCCGGGCCCCCTGATCCATAGCTCGCCGGGTTCCCCCTGCGGTATCGGCTTGCCCTCCGGCCCAACCACCCGCAGTTCTGCGCCTTCGACGATCTCGCCCGCCGAGCAGTCGGTGCGCGGCCGGTCCATGCGGGTCACAAACAGCGACCCCGCATATTCGGTCATGCCGTAGCCATGGTGCAGCGGCTGGCCGAACATCGCCTCGACGTCGTGCTTGAGCGTCGGATCAAGCGGCCCGCCGCCGGTGTAGAGATAGCGCAGCCGCGGCGAAGGCTGCAGGGGCGCTCCCGTTGCCCGCACATGGGCGAGGATGCGGTTGAACATCGTCGGCACGCCCTGCAGCAGCGTGATCGCACCCTGCCGGATCGCAGCGGTGACGTCCGCGGCATTGAAGCGCGCGCTCAGGTACAGGCTGGCGCCGGCCTGCAGGGTCGAGACCAGCAGCGTCCCCAAGCCGAAGATATGCGACATGGGCATGACTGCATAGGCGCAGTCGTCTGCCTGCATGCGGCGCGACGCCACCGTGACCCGCGCAAAGTGCAGCAGGCCCCGGTGGGTGACCATCACCCCCTTGGGCTGTCCGGTGGTGCCTGAGGTGTAGATCAACGCGGCGACGTCACGCGCCAGCGCTTCAGGCTCGCGCTCGCCGGCCTCGTCGACAGCGCCTGCCATCAGCGGGCCGAGGCCGGCCGGGGCAATCTCCCTGGCCCGGTAGCGCACGCCGTGCCGCAGGGCATCGGGCGACACCGCGTGGGTGAACAGCATCAGGCGCGGCTGGCAGTGGGCGCGGATCACCTCGATTTCCCGCTCCGACAGGCGGGCGTTGACGACGACCGGCCACGCGCCCAGTTCTGACAAGGCGAACACCAGCGTGATCACTGCCAGGCAGTTCTCGGCCGTGATCAGCACCCGATCGCCGGTGCCGACGCCCTGCGCTTGCAGGTAGCGCTGCGCATCCTCGATGCCCGCCCACAGCTGCGCATAGGTGGTGGTCCGACCTTCCTCGAAGACGGCCACATGGCCGGGGGTCTCGGCGGCCCAGTGGCGTGGGATGTCGCTGATCCGTGGTGGGGTGTCTCGGTCCGGTGGCATCTCGCGGGAATCCTTGTGCTGGAAAAACCGTTCGGCAAGGCGGCGTGCCAGCCGAACGGCGCCAGTGTATGTGTGCCCGTTGCACGGTGCAATCGGTAATCGGCAAAGGCGGATTTCTTGCCTGCCGAAAGCCGCCTGGCCGCTTACACCACGCGCCTGGCGCGCAGTGCTTCCAGCTGCTGCGGGCTCAGCTTCAGGTACTCGCGCAGCACCTCGTCGGTGTGCTGGCCCAGGGCGGGCGGGGCATAGCGCAGCGTCGGGGGCGTCTCCGACAGGCGCAGCGGGCTGGCCGCGGTGACCACCTGGTTCACGGACTCGCCTGCGGGCGGCTGGGCTCCCGGATAGCGCTCTTGCTCGACGCGCAGGCCACGGTGCTGCACATGTGGGTCGGCGTGGGCCTGGGCGATGTTGTTGATGGGGCCGCAAGGCACGGAATTGGCTTCCAGCAGCGTGACCCATTCCGCCGTTGACCGGGTGCGCGTGAGCTCCATCATCATTGCGATCAGCGTCTTGCGGTTGTTGACGCGGCCGGTGTTGGTGGCATAGCGTTCGTCGCGCGCCCAGTCCACGCCCGCGGCGTCGCAGAAGCGTGCGAACTGCCCGTCGTTGCCGATGGCCAGCAGCATATTGCCGTCGGCGGTCGGGAAGTCCTGGTAGGGCACCACGCTGGGGTGGATATTGCCCTGGCGCCGGGGCACGTCGCCGGCGTTCAGGAAGCCCGCGCCCTGGTTGGCCAGCACTGCCATCGCCACATCCAGCAGGGCGATGTCGATATGCTGGCCGCGGCCGGTGAAATGGCGTGCTTCCAGCGCGCTCAGGATCGCGGTGGTGGCATACATGCCGGTGAACAGGTCGATCACGGCCACGCCCACCTTCATCGGGCCGCCGCCGGGCTCGCCGTCGGCGTGGCCGGTGATGCTCATCAGGCCGCTCATGGCCTGGATCAGCAGATCGTAGCCGGGCCGCGCCGCGTAGGGACCGGTGTGGCCAAACCCCGTGACCGAGCAATAGATCAGGCGCGGGTTGAGCGCGCTCAGGCTGTCATAGTCCAGCCCGTAGCGCTTGAGGCCGCCGGTCTTGAAGTTCTCCACTACCACATCGCTCTGCCGGGCCAGTTCGCGGATCAGCTCCTGCCCCTCCGGCGTGGCCATGTCCACCGTGACCGAGCGCTTGTTGCGGTTGGCGGCGGTGAAATAGCAAGCCTGCCGGGTCGGCGCGCCGGCCTCGTCAGCGAGGAACGGGGGCCCCCAGTGGCGCGTATCGTCGCCTTCGCCGGGTTTCTCGATCTTGATCACGTCGGCGCCCATGTCCGCCAGGTTCTGGGTGGACCACGGCCCGGCCAGCACGCGCGAGAGGTCAAGCACCCGCAGGTGGCTCAGGGCGCCGGTGCGGGGGGAGGGGGGAGGAAGGCCAGTGGCCGGCGTAGCGGTGGAATCTGTCATGTCAGGTCAGGCGGTCTCAAGGCAGGCTGCCTATCCTGGGGGCGGGCAGCGTTGCGCGTGGGCTTGGGTCAGGCGTCCTGGAACGGGGCGCGGTTCTTACGCGCCGCGGGCTTCACGGATCATGTTGCGCGCAATGATGACCTGCTGGATCTGCGTGGTGCCCTCATACAGGCGGAACAGGCGCACATCGCGGTAGAAGCGCTCGATGCCGAACTCGGAAATATAGCCGGAACCGCCAAGGATCTGCACCGCGCGGTCCGCCACGCGGCCCACCATCTCGGTGGCGAACATCTTGCAGCACGAGGCCTCGGTGGAGACGTTCTTGCCTTCGTCGCGGCGGCGCGCGGCGTCGATCACCATACATTCGGCGGCATAAAGCTCGGCCTGGCTGTCCGCCAGCATGGCCTGGATCAGCTGGAACTCGCAGATCGGCTGGCCGAACTGCTGGCGCTCCAGTGCGTAGTTCAGCGCGTCGCGCAGCACGCGCCTGGCCACCCCGACGCTGACCGCCGCAATGTGCAGCCGGCCCTTGTCGAGCACCTTCATCGCCGTCTTGAAGCCCTGGCCTTCCTTCAGGCCGATCAGGTTGGCCGCCGGTACGCGCACGTTGTCGAAGATCACGTCACAGGTGTGCGCGCCTTTCTGCCCCATCTTCACGTCGCGCTTGCCGAAGCTGATGCCCGGTGTCTTGGCATCGACGATAAATGCAGAGACGCCGGCCGAGCCCTTGATTTCAGGGCTGGTACGCGCCATCAGCGTGAACATTCCGGCCTGCGGCGCATTGGTGATAAAGCGCTTGGTGCCGTTGACCACGTAGTGGTCGCCATCCCTGACCGCGGTGGTGCGCAGCGAACCGGCGTCCGAGCCGGCTTCCGGTTCGGTCAGGGCAAAGGAGGCCAGGATCTCGCCGGTGGCCAGGCGGGGCAGCCACGCGGCCTGCTGCTCCGGCGTGCCGTCCATCAGGATGCCCTGCGAGCCGATGCCCACGGTGGTGCCCAGCAGCGAGCGGAAGGCCGGCGAGGTCTGACACAGCTCCATGACCACGCGCACCTCCTCTTCCATGGTCAGCTCCAGGCCGCCAAAACGCTCGGGGATGGTCATGCCGAACAGGCCCATCTCGCGCATGTCCTGCACGATGTCCTGCGGGATTTCGTCGGTCTCGGCGACCAGCGCCTCGGCGGGAACCAGGCGTTCGCGCACAAAGCGGCGCACGCTGTCGAGCAGGGCTTCGAGGATGTCGTTATCGCGGATCATGTCAGTTCTTCCTGGATGTCGGGTCGGTGTCGGTTCGAGGGTGGCGGGGCCATCAGTCCAGCGTCACGCCCTTGAGCACGCTGGCCCACTGCGTGCGCTCGCGCGCGGCGGTGTTCACGACGTCCTGCGTGGTGCCGCTCCACTGTTCGTAGCCCAGTTCGGCATAGCGCTTCCTGAGCTCCGCGTCTTCCACGGCCTGCCGCACTGCCGCGGCCAGCTTCTGGGTCTGCTCGGGGGTTACGCCCTTGGGGGCGTAGATGGCGTACCAGCCGCCGGCTTCATAGTCCTTGAGGCCGGCAATCCCGGATTCGCGGAAGGTGGGCACGCCGGGCAGCGATGCGCTGCGCTTGGGCGAGCCCACGGCGATGGGCTTGACCTTGCCGCTCTGCACATAGCCGCTGGCGGTGCTGATGATGTCGAACATCACGTCGATCTGGCCGCCGATGGTGTCGGTCATGGCCGGGGCATTGCCCTTGTAGGGAATATGGTTCAGCTCGACCTGTGCCTGCCGGGCGAACAAGGCCATGGCGACGTGGTTGGAGCTGCCCACGCCCGAAGAGCCGTAGCTGAGCTTGCCAGGATGCGCCTTGGCGTAGGCAACCAGGTCCTGGGTGCCCTTGAACGGCTCTTTGACGTTGGCCACCAGCATGTTGTAGTAGCGCGCCACCGGTGCCACCGGGGCGAGGTCCTTCGCCGGGTCGTACGGCAGGCTCTTCATGATGTTGGGCGCGACCGTCAGCGCCGCGCTGGCGGCGAACCACAGCGTGGCGCCATCGGGCTTGGCGCGGACCACTTCATAGCCGGCCAGCGTGGCATTGGCGCCGGGCTTGTTGTCGACGATGACGTTGGCGTTGAGCGCCTTGCCCAACGCCACCGCAAACAGGCGCGCGGCCTGGTCGGCAGGGCCGCCGGCCGCGTAGCCGACCACGAGGCGCACCGGCTGGCCGTTGGGCTGCGCCGAGGCAGGGGGAGTGGCCAGAGTTGCGCCGCACAGGGCCAGGGCGGCCAGCATGGCGTGACGGCGTGAGATGGAAATCAAGATACTTCTCCTACGTAAAGCAAAGAGCCGATGGCAAAAGCCGAAAAGCAAAAGGCAAAAGGCGGGCGCAGCCCCCGCCGTCGCGCACGGGGGCTGTACGGCGAATGCAGTGGGTTTCTCAGTAGCGTTCGAAGACCGCGGCAATACCCTGGCCGCCGCCGATGCACATGGTTTCCAGGCCATAGCGGCCGCCGCGGCGCTGCAGTTCGTGCAGCAGCGTGGCCAGGATGCGCACGCCGGTGGCGCCGATCGGATGGCCAAGCGAGATGCCCGAGCCGTTCACGTTGAGCTTCTGCTCGATCGCGTCCTGGTCATGCCATTCCCAGCCCTTGAGCACGGCCAGCACCTGGCAGGCGAAGGCTTCGTTCAGCTCGACCAGGTCCATCCGGTCCAGCGTCAGGTTCAGGCGCGCCAGCAGCTTCTTCACCGCGGGCACCGGGCCGATGCCCATGTGCGAGGGCTCGCAGCCAGCCGCCGCCCAGCCCACCAGCGAGGCCATGGGGGTGAGGCCCAATTCGGCCAGCTTGTCTTCGGCCACGATCAGGCACGCGGCCGAGGCGTCGTTCTGCTGGCTGGCGTTGCCGGCGGTGACGGTACCGTTCGGCATCAGCGTGCGCAGCTTGCCCAGGCTTTCACGCGTGGTTTCCGGGCGGAAACCTTCGTCGCGCGCGAACCGCACCGGATCGCCCTTGCGCTGGGGCACCTGCACGGGGACGACCTCGGCATCGAAGCGGCCGGCCTCCCAGGCTGCCGCGGCGCGTGCGTGGCTGCGGGCGGCGAAGACATCGGCCGCTTCGCGGCTGATGCCGTAGTCGCGCGCCAGGTTCTCGGCCGTCTCGATCATCCCGGAGATCTTGCCGAAGCGCTCGACCGGCTGGGAGCGTTCACGGCCGCGGTCGAGGCGGTCGAAGAAGCGCACATTGCCCGAGCGCGCGCCCCAGCGCATGTCGGTGGTGTAGTACTCGATATTGCTCATGCTCTCGACGCCGCCCGCGATCACCACGTCGGCGGCGCCGCTTTGCACCATCATCGAGGCCGTGACGATGGCCTGCAGGCCGCCGCCGCAGCGGCGGTCCAGCTGCATGCCCGGCACTTCGACCGGCAGGCCGGCCTGCAGCGCGGCCCAGCGGCCGACGCAGGGCACTTCGCTGTTGGCGTAGGACTGGGCAAAGACCACGTCATCGATACGCGCGGGATCGATGCCGCTGCGTTCCACCACGGCGCGCACGGCGGTGGCGGCCAGCTCCTCCACGGGCACCGGGCGCAGGCTGCCGCCGAAGGTGCCGACGGGCGTGCGGAGGGGAGTGACGATTGCAGCTCTGCGCATGGAAGTCTCCTTGGAACTCTGTGTTGGGGTGAGCAAATAAGTCAGTCGGTCAGCGTGTGCCCGGGAAGGGCCACGAAGGCCGCGCCACACTGGCGCAGCATGGCGTGGGCCTGGTGCTCCAGGTCCTCGCGGTGTTCGGGGGCGGCAATGTCCAGCATGCGGCGCACGCGCTGCGACAGCGTCTGGCCGCGCAGGTCGGCCACGCCGTGCTCGGTGACGATCAGGCCCGCATCCGAGCGGGGCGTGCTGACCGGGCCGGACAACTGCGCCACGATGCGGCTCGCGCCCTTGGCGGTCGCCGGCAGCGCGACGATGGGCAGGCCGCCGCGGCTGCGCGCGGCGCCGCGCAGGAAGTCCACGGCACCGCCGACGGCGCCGACATAGACGCCGGCGGCGACTTCGGCGTTCACCTGGCCGGTGAGGTCGACCTCGATGGCGGAGTTGATGGCGGTCAGCTTGTCGACGCTGGCCAGCACCTCGGGGTGATGGGTATAGGCGGTCTCGCGCAGCTGCAATTGCGGATTGCGGTGCGCCCAGCGCCGCAGCCGTTCGCTGCCCATCAGGATGCCGGCAATGCCCACGCCCGTATCGATGCTCTTGCGTGCGTTGGTCAGCACCCCAGCTTCGGCCAGTGCCGCAATGCCGTCGCCGATCGCGCCACTGTGCAGCCCCAGGTCGCGGTGGCCATGCAGCGCAGCCACCACGGCCTCAGGGAGGTTGCCGATGCCCATCTGCAGGGTGGCGCCATCCTCCACCCAGCCGGCGATGTGGCGTGCAATCGCCTGTTCGGCCGGCCCGGGCGCGCTGCGGTCAAGGCTGATGGGCGGGTGCAGCGCTTCGACCTGCAGGTCGATATCGTCCGCGGTCAGGTAGCGGCTGCCGTGGGTCCACGGCACCTCCGGGTTCACCTCGGCGATGATGACGCGGGCGCGGTCGAGCGCCGCGGGGAGGTATTCATGCACCGCCCCCAGGCTGTGGCGCCCCTGCTCGTCGGCGGGCGAGACCTGCACCAGCACCACGTCCGCCCGAAGCGTGCCCTGGCGGATCAGCCCGGGCAGGTGCGAATAGTGGCTGGGCACGATGTCCAGCACGCCGGCCCTGGCCAGTTGCCGGTGCGGACCGCTGGCGGCGTAGCCGAAGAAGTCGAGCACGTCGGCCTGGGCCGGCTGCAGGGTGTCTGACTGCCCGATGCCGACAAAGACACTGAGCCGTCCGCCCTGGGCGATGGCGTGGCGGTGTTCCACCAGCGCGCGCGTCAGCGTCAGCGGCTCGGCGGTGGCCTGCCCCCACCAGATATGGTCTCCGGGGCGGATCAGGGCTTTCAGGCGGGAGGCGAGGGTGTGCATGTCCACGGGGCAGCGGTCAGTCGGCGCATGCGCCAGATAGCCCGGAGCATGTCTCCAAAGCGGGGTTTGCGCTATTTGACAATGCCAATGGCGGACTTTGGCGAAAGCGAAAGGCCTTGACCGTCGCCGGGACTTAACCCCGGTGGAAGGCGCGCTTTCGGAAAGGCTGATTGTCCAACTGGCCGAACGCCGCGACTATTGCGGCTATCACAAGGAGGCGGCCGTCCGCCACAGACCGAACGCAAGCCAAGCGCCATGATCGAACAGACCCAATCGAACAACTTCCAAGAAATCCGCGACGCCATCCGCGCGCTTTGCGCGGAGTTTCCCGATGAGTACTTCCGCAAGGTGGACGAGCAGCGCGCCTATCCCGAGGCCTTTGTCAATGCGCTGACCGCGGCGGGCTGGCTGGCGGCGCTGATTCCGCAGGAATACGGTGGTTCCGGCCTGGGCCTGACCGAAGCCTCGGTCATCATGGAAGAGATCAACCGCTGCGGCGGCAACTCCGGCGCCTGCCACGGGCAGATGTACAACATGGGCACGCTGCTGCGGCACGGCTCCAAGGCACAGAAGGACAAGTACCTGCCGAAGATTGCCTCGGGGGAATGGCGCCTGCAGTCCATGGGCGTGACCGAGCCCACCACCGGCACGGACACCACCAAGATCAAGACCTCGGCGGTCAAGAAAGACGGACGCTACGTCATCAACGGCCAGAAAGTCTGGATCAGCCGCGTCCAGCACAGCGACTTCATGATCCTGCTGGCGCGCACCACGCCGCTGGCCGAGGTGAAGAAGAAGAGCGAAGGGATGTCGATCTTCATGGTGGACCTGCACGAGGCGCAGAAGAAGGGCCTGACCGTGCGCCCCATCCCCAATATGGTCAACCACGAGACCAATGAACTGTTCTTCGAGGACTTGGAAATCCCCGAGGAAAACCTGATCGGTGAAGAGGGCAAGGGCTTCAAGTACATCCTCGATGGCCTGAACGCCGAGCGCACGCTGATCGCGGCCGAGTGCATCGGCGACGGCTATTGGTTCATCGACCGCGTCACCAAGTACGTCAAGGAACGCGAGGTCTTCGGCCGCCCCATCGGCCAGAACCAGGGCGTCCAGTTCCCGATTGCCGAGTCCTTTATCGAACTGGAAGCGGCGAACCTGATGCGCTGGAAAGCCTGCGAACTGTTTGACAAGCACGAGCCCATGGGGGCCCAGGCCAACATGGCCAAGTACCTGGCGGCCAAGGCCAGCTGGGAGGCCGGCAACGCCTGCCTGCAGTTCCACGGCGGCTTTGGCTTTGCCTGCGAATACGACGTGGAGCGCAAGTTCCGGGAAACGCGGCTGTACCAGGTGGCACCGATCTCCACCAACCTGATCTACTCCTTCGTCGCCGAACACGTCCTGGGCCTGCCGCGCTCATTCTGAGCGATGGACTGCGCGCCAGCCCCAACATTCAAGGGGCTGGCCGGATGGAACCCCGGCAGCAACGGCGCCGGGGGGTTCTGCTTCGCCCCAGGCCCCCGAATTTCCCCCTGTCTCCTCTCTTCGTCCGCGCAGCCGGATCCAGCCCGATCCTCAAATCGGAAACTGCGTCGTCGACAGCACCTGCTTGAGCACCATGAACGAGCGAATCTGCCGCACGCCCGGCAGATAGAGCAACTGCTCCGCGTGGAGGCGGTTGAAGCTCTCGCTGTCCTTCGTCCTGAGCATCATGATGTAGTCGAACTCGCCGGTGACTTCATGGCATTCCATGCAGCCTGACACCTTCTGCGCCGCTTTCTCAAAGGCGGCGAACGACTCGGGCGTGGACCTGTCCAGCACGACCCCGATGATGACCAGCATCCCCGCGTCCAGGGGAGCCGGGTTCAGCAGCGCCACGACGCCGCGGATCAGGCCATCCGCCTTCAGGCGTTCCACGCGGCGCAGGCATGCGGGCGGGCTGAGGCTGACCTTGGCCGCCAGGGCCAGGTTGGAGATGGATGCATCGCGCTGCAAGGCGCGGAGGATGGCCTTGTCCGTGCGATCCAGCACCGGCGCGGGCTGCGGGGAGGTCTCGGATTTCGTACGAAATTTTATTCTGGATGTGGCCATTTCTACGGAATAAAGAGAATTTTCTGGTGCTTCCGGCCTTTTTATCGTGCAAGAACTCGCAGATCTTTGCAAGCACCTTTCGTCCCAGCGTTCTTATGATGATTCCAGATGCGGCGTCGCGCAGCTTCCGTGCGAATGCCGGGCTTTGCGGCTGCCGGGCGCCCGCATGCCAACCACAACCTGGAGCCAGTCATGAACCTGAAGCAATTTCCGCGTCATTCCCTGACCTTCGGCCCGACGCCGATCCATCCGCTATCGCGGCTGAGCGAAAGCCTGGGTGGCAAGGTCGAGCTCTATGCCAAGCGCGAGGACTGCAACAGCGGCCTTGCCTTTGGCGGCAACAAGACGCGCAAGCTCGAATACGTCATTCCCGACGTCCTGGCGCAGGGCGCCGATACGCTGGTCTCGATCGGCGGGATCCAGTCGAACCACACGCGCCAGGTTGCCGCCATCGCGGCCCACCTGGGGCTGAAGTGCGTGCTGGTGCAGGAGAACTGGGTCAACTACTCAGACGCGGTCTATGACCGCGTGGGCAACATCCAGATGTCGCGCATCATGGGGGCCGACGTGCGCCTGGTCAGCGAAGGGTTTGACATCGGCATTCGCCCAAGCTGGGAAGATGCCATGGAGAGCGTGCGCAAGGCGGGCGGCAAGCCCTACCCGATTCCGGCAGGCTGCTCGGAGCACCCGCTCGGCGGTCTCGGCTACGTAGGGTTCGCCGAGGAAGTCCGGGAGCAGGAAGCCGAGCTCGGCTTCAGCTTCGACTACATCGTCGTCTGCTCGGTCACCGGCAGCACCCAGGCGGGCATGGTGGTGGGATTCGCTGCCGACGGCCGTGCGGACCGGGTCATCGGCATCGATGCATCGGCCAGGCCGGAACCGACGCGCGCGCAGATCCTGCGCATCGCACGCCATACCGCGGAGCTGGTCGGCCTCGGCCGCGACATCACTGAAGCGGACGTGGTGCTGGACACCCGCTATGGCGGACCCGAATACGGCCTGCCTTCGGCGGGCACCCTGGAAGCCATCCGCCTCAGCGCCAGGCTGGAAGGCATGATGACCGACCCGGTCTATGAGGGCAAGTCCATGCAGGGCATGATCGACATGGTCCGTCGCGGCGAGTTTCCGCAAGGATCGAAAGTCCTCTTTGCTCACCTGGGCGGGGTGCCGGCGCTGAACGCCTACAGCTTCCTCTTCAAGGACGGGTGATTCCGTGCACAGTCTCGCAGCCGGGATTCCCCCGATGCCCGGCTAATTGCCGCCGGCCGCCTGCGCGCCGGCCCCAAAGCGCAGGCGCAGGCTCCGGTTGGCATCCTGCAGCGAACCGTCCGCCGCTTCCACCACGCGGTGCAGGTAGTCTTCGCTGGCGTCGAGCAACGCCCCATACAGGGTGTGGCACAAGCCGCGCGCGGTGCGGCCGGCCCAGTCTTGCGGCAGCATCGCTTCAGGCAGGTTGGGGTCGCGCAGCAGCACGCGCCGGTATTCGTGCACCAGCAGCGTCCGCACGAAGAAGGCATCGGCCGGAGCAAGCCCGGCGGCCTCTTCGGCCAGCGGCGTAAAGCGGCGCAGCAGCGCCTGCCAGGCAGCGGCCACGTCGCCGAGCTTGAAGGTCTGGTGCATCAGCGCCTGCAGCGGCCGGATGGAAAACGCCTCGAGGCTGCTTGCCTCCATCACCGCCACATCGTCCTGCGCGCGCGCGGCCTGGATGATTTCGCGCAGCGAGGCGAGGTCCGCATTGGGGTGGGCCATCACCCCTGGCGCAATGGCGCCGAAGCCCTCCCACAGCAATTCCCGCTTCAGCTTCTGCCGGACCGTGGCGCGTACGTCACCGCGCACCATCACCAGGGTCCAGCGGCCGTCCCATTCGGATGCCTCACCGGCGTAGATGCGCTTGCCGGCGTGCAGTACACGCTGCAAACCGGCGTCTGACAGCCCGTAGTAGCTGCGCCGCCCGATCCTGGTAGCGGCCAGCCAGTCGTCGGCGGTAAGGCGGAAGGTGGCGGTTCGCACCAGCCGGTCATTGATGCCAAACGGCGCCGCCAGCCGGATCAGGCTGCCCAGCCAGATGGCCTGGGGCCGCGGCGCCACCACATCGCCGAACAAGGTCACCAGCATGGAATTGGCGCCCAGCTTCAGCCCGCGTGCCAGCCGCGCCACGCGCGGAGAAACCGGATCGGTGCCTGACGTCGCCATTGGCCTGCCCCTTTAAGTGATACACAAACGCCGATTGATTGAATCAAATTGTATCACTACCATCCGTTGCAACTGACGATGTTGATGCAGGTCAAGACCCCGATTCAGAGCAACCAAGAGCGGAGCAAAGGATGTACGCACAGCTGGTGGAGACAGGAGCGACGAGGCTTCGCGCCATGGAAGAAATGGAGCCGCAGGAACGCGAGTTCCAGGCGCGCGTGGATGCCGGGATCAAGATCGAGGCCAAGGACTGGATGCCCGAGGCCTATCGCAAGACCCTGGTCCGCCAGATCTCACAGCATGCGCATTCGGAAATCGTGGGCCAGCTGCCGGAAGGCAACTGGGTCACCCGCGCGCCGACGCTAGAGCGCAAGGCAGTCTTGCTGGCCAAGATCCAGGATGAGGCCGGCCATGGCCTGTATCTCTACAGCGCGGCCGAGACGCTGGGCGTGTCGCGCGACCAGATGCTGGGCGACCTGCACACCGGCAAGGCCAAGTATTCCAGCATCTTCAACTACCCGACGCTGAGCTGGGCCGATATCGGCATGATCGGCTGGCTGGTCGACGGCTCGGCCATCATCAACCAGGTGCCGCTGTGCCGCTGCTCGTTCGGCCCGTATGCGCGCGCCATGGTGCGCGTGTGCAAGGAAGAGTCGTTCCACCAGCGCCAGGGCTACGACATCCTGCTGTCGTTGTGCAACGGCACGCCCGAGCAGAAGCAGATGGCGCAGGACGCGCTGAACCGCTGGTGGTGGCCGGCGTTGATGATGTTCGGCCCGTCCGACGGCGATTCGCCCAACAGCGCGCAATCCATGCAATGGCGCATCAAGCTGTTCTCCAACGACGAGCTGCGCCAGAAGATGGTCGACCAGACCGTGCCGCAGGCCGAGTACCTGGGTTTGGTCATTCCCGATCCCGAGCTGAAGTGGAACGAGGAGCGCGGCCACTATGACTTCGGCGAGATCGACTGGTCCGAGTTCTACAACGTCATCCAGGGCAACGGCCCGTGCAACCGCGACCGCCTGCGCACCCGCGTCAAGGCCTGGGAAGAGGGCGCGTGGTTCCGCGATGCCCTGGTGACCCACGCCGACAAGCAGGCGCAGCGGGCCGCCGCCTGACACCGCGGCGCGCGGCGCCGCCACCCATCCAACGCAATGACACAGGAGGTTGCCATGAAAGAGTGGCCGCTTTGGGAGATCTTTATCCGCAGCCAGCACGGCCTGGCCCACAAGCACGTGGGCAGCCTGCACGCGCCGGACGGCGAAATGGCGATCAACAACGCGCGCGACGTCTACACGCGCCGCAACGAAGGCGTCAGCGTCTGGGTGGTGAAGGCCGGCGACGTGGTCGCCAGCAGCCCCGGCGACAAGGGCCCGCTGTTCGAGCCGGCCAACAGCAAGGTCTACCGCCACCCGACGTTCTTCCCGATGCCGGAAGCCGTCAAGCACATCTGATACGGCCCGCATGATGGACAACCACAAGCTCGAATACCTGCTGCGCCTCGGCGATTCCACGCTGGTCCTCGGCCAGCGCCTGTCGGAATGGTGCGGCCGCGGCCCGGCGCTGGAAGAGGACATCGCGCTGACCAATGTCGCGCTCGACCTGACCGGCCAGACCCGGCTGTGGCTGGGCTACGCCGCGGAAGTGGAGGGCGCCGGCCGCACCGCCGACCAGCTGGCCTACCTGCGCGACGCGCACCAGTTCCGCAACCTGCTGCTGGCGGAGCAGCCTAACGGCAGCTATGCCGATACGCTGGCGCGGCAGTTCCTGTTCGACACCTGGCACTACTTCCTGCTCGACGGGCTGCAGCGCTCGACCGATGCTCGCATCGCGGAGATTGCCGCCAAGTCGCTCAAGGAAGTGACCTATCACGTGCGCCGCAGCGCCGACCTGGTGGTGCGCCTGGGCGACGGCAGCGAAGAGAGCCACCGCCGCATGCAGGATGCCTTCGACGACCTGTGGATGTTCAGCGGTGAGCTGTTCGAGTCCGACGCGGGCGACGCCGCGCTGGTGCAGGACGGCGTGGTGCCCGACCCCGCATCACTGGCCGAACCGTGGCAGCGCCACGTGGCCGCAGTGCTGGAAGAAGCCACGCTGCAATTGCCTGCCGGGACGTGGTCGCAGAGCGGCGGCCGCCACGGCCGCCATACCGAACACCTCGGCTACCTGCTGGCCGAAATGCAATTCCTGCAGCGCGCCTATCCGGGCGCCAGCTGGTGAACGCCATGACTGCGCAAGCCATCGCACGCCCGGCCATCGGGCAGGTCTGGACCTGGCTCGATACGGTGCCCGATCCCGAGATCCCGGTGATCTCGGTGGTGGATCTCGGCATCGTGCGCGACGTGGCATGGGAGGACGACGCCTGCGTCGTCACCATCACCCCGACGTACTCCGGCTGCCCGGCCATGACCGTGATCCGGGAGGAAATCGAGCGCACGCTGGCCGCGCAGGGCATCGCCAGCGTGCGCGTGCGGACGCAGCTGGCGCCGGCCTGGACCACCGACTGGATGACGCCGCGCGGCAAGGCCAGCCTGGGCGGCTACGGCATTGCGCCGCCGGCCCAGCAGGTGATCGACATCAGCGGCATCAGCCGCAAGGTGGCGCCTGCGCTGGTGGTGGCCTGCCCGCACTGCGGCTCGCGGCACACGCGGCTGGTCAGCCAGTTCGGCTCGACCGCCTGCAAGGCCCTGTACCGCTGCGGCGACTGCAAGGAACCGTTCGATTACTTCAAGGCGCACTGAACCTGACCGGGGTAGTGAGATGAGCAAATTCCATGAACTGACCGTGGCCTCGGTCACCCGCGAAACCCGCGATGCCGTGGCCGTGACCTTTGCCGTGCCGGATGAACTGGCCGACACCTACCGCTACATCCAGGGCCAGCACCTGACGCTGCGCACCGGCATCGGCGGCGAGGACGTGCGCCGCTCGTACTCGATCTGCTCGGCGGTGCAGGACGCGCAGCTGCGCGTGGCGATCAAGCGCGTCGACGGCGGCCTGTTCTCGAACTGGGCCAACGAACAGCTGCAGCCCGGCATGAAGCTGGAGGTGATGCCGCCATCCGGCCACTTCCACGTGCCGCTGTCTGCCGCGCAAGCGAGGCACTACGTGGCATTTGCCGCCGGCAGCGGCATCACGCCGATGCTGTCGATCATCAAGACCACGCTACAGGCCGAGCCGGAAAGCCGCTTCACGCTGTTCTACGGCAACCGCGCCTCGTCTTCCGTGTTGTTCAAGGAAGAGCTGGAAGACCTGAAGGACACCTACCTGCAGCGCTTCAACCTGGTGTTCGTGCTAAGCCGCGAGCAGCTGGATATCGACCTCTTCAACGGCCGCATCGACGGCGAGAAGGTCAATGCCTTGCTCAAGCACTGGGTCAAGCCGCAGGACATCGACATCGCCTTTATCTGCGGCCCGCATTCGATGATGGAGGAGGTGTCGCAGGCGCTGCTCGACAACGGCGTGGACAAGGCCCGCATCAAGCGCGAGCTGTTTGCCACCAGCATCCCCTCGGCACGCCCGGCCGCGCATGCGCACAAGCAGGTGGGTCAGCAGCAGTGCGAGGTGACGGTGATCCAGGACGGCCGCACGCGTTCCTTCACGCTGGAGAAGAACAAGGAGACGGTGCTGGATGCCGCGCTGGCGCAAGGCATCGAGCTGCCTTACTCATGCAAGAGCGGGGTCTGCTCGACCTGCCGCTGCAAGCGCATCGAAGGCGAGGTCGACATGGACGTCAACTTTGCGCTGGAGGACTACGAAGTCGCGCGCGGCTTCATCCTCAGCTGCCAGAGCTACGCCGTCAGCGACAAGCTGGTGATCGACTTCGACCAGGAAACCTGAGGCGTTTCCTGCTGCCGTCCCGACCCATACACAAATCATTCTGCCCCCGGAGCAAGCCGTGTCCCATCTGTTTTTTGAACGCCACCAGGCGCTGCTGGAACAAGCCACCCAAGCCATTGCCGAGCGCGGCTACTGGAGCCCGTTCACCGAAATGCCGAGCCCCAGGGTCTACGGCGAAACCGCCAACGCCGACGGCAAGGCTGCGTTTGAGGCCCGCCTGAACCGCCCGTTCGCGCTGTCGCAGCCGGGCACCGTCGGCCAGGCGGGCAAGGAAGTCTCGCCCTACGGCGCGGAACTGGGCATCACCTATCCGAAGCCCGACCTCGACCAGCTCTTTGCCGGCGTGGCCGAAGGCATGCCCGCCTGGCGCAAGGCCGGGCCGGAAGCCTGGGTCGGCGTGTCGCTGGAAATCCTGCAGCGCCTGAACCGCCGCAGCTTCGAGATTGCCTACGCAGTGATGCACACCACCGGCCAGGCCTTCATGATGGCCTTCCAGGCCGGCGGCCCGCACGCGCAGGACCGCGGACTGGAAGCCGTTGCCTACGCCTGGGACGAGATGCGCCGCATCCCGAAGCAGGCGATCTGGGAGAAGCCGCAGGGCAAGACCGAGCCGCTGCGCATGGAGAAGCGCTACAGCGTGGTGCCGCGCGGCGTGGGCCTGGTGATCGGCTGCTGCACCTTCCCGACCTGGAACGGCTATCCCGGCCTGTTCGCCAGCCTGGCGACCGGCAACGCGGTGGTGGTCAAGCCGCACCCGGGCGCGATCCTGCCGCTGGCGATCACCGTCGAGGTGGCGCGCGAGGTGCTGCAGGAAGCCGGCTTCGACCCCAACCTGGTCACGCTGGTGGCCAACGACCCGACCGAGCGCATGGCGTCCACGCTAGCGCTGCGCCCGGAAGTGCGCCTGATCGACTTCACCGGCAGCAGCGCCAATGGCGACTGGCTGGAGCGCAATGCGCACCAGGCCCAGGTCTATACCGAGAAGGCCGGCGTCAACCAGATCGTGATCGACTCCACCGGCGACTTCAAGGGCATGGTGCGCAATATCGCGTTCTCGCTGGCGCTGTACTCGGGCCAGATGTGCACGGCACCGCAGAACATCTATGTGCCGACGGACGGCATCGACACGCCGGAAGGGCACCTCAGCTTCGACCAGGTAGCCGCGGCGATCGGGGAGGGCGTGGTCAGGCTCACCAGCGATGCGGCCAAGGCGGTGGAGTTGCTGGGCGCGATCCAGAACGACGGGGTGGTGCAGCGCATCGAATCGTCGCGCGCATTGGGCGAGATCGTCGCCGACAGCCGCGTGCTGGAGCACCCGGAGTTTCCCGGCGCGCGCATCCGCACGCCGCTGGTGCTCAAGGTGGACGCCAGCGACGAGGGCAAGATCATGCAGGAGCTGTTCGGCCCGATCTCCTTCATCGTCGCCACCGACAACACCGCGCACAGCATCGCGCTGGCGCACCGCGGCGCGAAGGAACATGGCGCACTGACGTTGTCGGCCTATACCACCGATGCCGGCGTGAATGAGGCCATCCGCGATGCCGCCGAGGACGCGGGCGTGGCCCTGTCGCTGAACCTGACCGGGGGCGTGTTCGTCAACCAGTCGGCCGCGTTCAGCGACTTCCATGCCACCGGCGCCAACCCGGCAGCCAATGCCTCGCTGTCGGATGCGGCCTTCGTCGCCAACCGCTTCCGCGTGGTGCAGAGCCGTTCCCATATCTGATGTACTAGCTAGCAGTCGCAGTACCCGGCGCCGGCCCCCAAATACGTATGCGGCGCGATCATAACGATGATGGAGTAGACAATGGTTCAACGCATCCCCAACCCCAACGAGCTGGAGCCGATCGAGCGCGCCAGCCGCGACGAACTGCAGGCGCTGCAGCTGGAACGGCTGAAATGGAGCGTGCGCCATGCCTACGACAACGTGCCGCATTACCGCAAGGCCTTCCATGCGGCCGGGGTGCATCCGGACGACCTGCAGTCGCTGTCAGACCTGTCGAAGTTTCCATTCCTGACCAAGCAGGACCTGCGCGACAACTATCCCTTCGGCATGTTCGCTGTGCCGCGCGAGAAGGTGGCGCGCGTGCATGCGTCGAGCGGCACCACGGGCAAGCCGACCGTGGTCGGCTATACCGCGAAGGATATCGATACCTGGGCCAGCGTGGTGGCGCGCTCCATCCGCGCCGCCGGCGGCCGCGCCGGCGACCTGGTCCATGTCAGCTATGGCTATGGCCTGTTCACGGGCGGCCTGGGTGCCCACTATGGCGCCGAGAAGGCCGGCTGCACGGTGATCCCCATGTCCGGCGGGCAGACCGAGAAACAGGTGCAGCTGATCCGCGAGTTCCAGCCCAACATCATCATGGTGACGCCGTCGTACATGCTGAACCTGATCGAGGAGATGGAGCGCCAGGGCATGGATCCGTCGGAGAGCTCGCTCAAGGTCGGCATCTTCGGCGCCGAGCCGTGGACGGATGCGATGCGCGCCGAGATCGAGGCCCGCGCCGGTATCGACGCGGTGGACATCTACGGACTGTCTGAAGTCATGGGGCCGGGTGTCGCATGCGAATGCATCGAGAGCAAGGACGGCCCGGTGATCTGGGAAGACCACTTCTACGCCGAGATCATCGATCCGGTGACCGGCGAGGTGCTGCCGGATGGCGAAGAGGGCGAACTGGTGTTCACCTCGCTCACCAAGGAAGCGCTGCCGGTGATCCGCTACCGCACGCGCGACCTGACGCGCCTGCTGCCGCCCACCTCGCGTTCGATGCGCCGCATCGGCAAGATCACCGGCCGCTCGGACGACATGCTGATCATCCGCGGCGTCAATGTGTTCCCGTCGCAGATCGAGGAGCTGATCCTGAAGACGCCGGCCCTGGCGCCTCAGTACCAGCTGGTGGTGACCCGCGACGGCCACCTGGACAAGCTGGAAGTTCGGGTCGAAGCGCGGCCCGGACCTTCGGCAGCCCTCTGTGCCGACGCCCGCGCGACGCTGGAGCGTGAGCTGAAGGACCAGATCAAGACCTACGTGGGCGTGACCACGCGCGTGCAGGTGGTGGATGCGGACGGCATCGAGCGCACCACGGTCGGCAAGGCACGGCGGGTGCTCGATATGCGGCCGAAGGTGACGCACGAGCAGCCGGTCGGGGCGATCTGAAGCACTGTTCTCTACCAACACCCGTGGCAAACGTTCCCCCCTCCCGCCTGCGGGAGAGGGGTGGGGGAGAGGGCAGGAGTATCCACGGAGTGTGGCGGCAACGTGCTTGCCACACGCCTGCCCTCTCCCCCGGCCCCTCTCCCGCGCGCGGGAGAGGGGAGCAAACCGCCGGCAGATTCATCCCCGCAGCAATTCATCCACCGATGGCGCCCACCCAGAGGCGCCGCGCCCCCCTGCGCCAAAGGAGACCACCATGGACGCGAGACAACTGGAAACCATCCAGAACCACCCCGATTTCATCCGGCTGACCAACGGGCGGACCCGCCTGGGCTGGTCGCTGACGCTGGTCATGCTGGCGATCTACTTCGGCTTTATCCTGCTGCTGGCGTTCTCGCCGACCACGCTCGGCACACCGCTGGGCGCGGGTGTGATGACCGTCGGCATTCCCCTCGGCGTCGCGGTGATCGTCTCGGCCGTGCTGCTGACCGGGATCTACGTGTACCGGGCCAACCGCGACCTGGACCCGCTCAACGAACGCGTGCGCAAGGAGTGCCAGGCATGAAGCCCGCCAACCGTTACCTGTGCGCGGCCCTGCTCGGGCTTGCCAGCATGGCCGCCTCGGCGGCACCCGCAATCCAGGGCGATGCCGCGCCGCGGCCGCTGAACTGGAGCGCCATCGTGATGTTCATGCTGTTCGTGCTGTTCACGCTCGGCATTACCCGCTGGGCGGCGCGCCGCACGCGCTCGGCATCCGACTTCTATGCCGCCGGGGGTGGGCTGAGCGGCTTCCAGAACGGACTGGCAATTGCCGGCGACATGGTTTCCGCGGCCTCTTTCCTCGGCATCTCCGCGATGATGTTCGACAAGGGCTATGACGGCCTGATCTACGCGCTGGGCGTGGTGGCCGGCTGGCCGATCATCCTGTTCATCGTCGCCGAGCGGCTGCGCAACCTCGGCCGCTATACCTTCGCCGACGTGGTGTCATACCGGCTGGCGCAGAAGCCGGTGCGGATCACCGCCGCCTGCGGCACGCTGACGGTGGTGATCATGTACCTGGTGGCGCAGATGGTCGGCGCCGGCAAGCTGATCGAGCTGCTGTTCGGCACCAGCTATGAGTCCGCCGTGGTGATCGTCGGCCTGCTGATGGTGCTGTATGTGATGTTCGGCGGCATGCTGGCCACCACCTGGGTGCAGATCATCAAGGCCGCGCTGCTGCTTGGCGGCGTGACCTTCATGGCCGTGATGGTGCTGGCGTACTTCGGTTTCAGCCCGGAAGCCATGTTCGCCGGCGCGGCGAAGGTGCATGACAAGGGGCTGGCGATCCTGTCGCCGGGCGGGTTGGTGTCCAATCCCGTCGATGCGATCTCGCTGGGGGTAGGGATGATGTTCGGCACCGCGGGCCTGCCGCACATCCTGATGCGCTTCTTCACCGTGGCCGACGCCCGCGAGGCGCGCAAGTCCGTGCTCTATGCCACCGGCTTCATCGGCTACTTCTACGTGCTGATCCTGGTGGTGGGCTTCGGTGCGATCGTGATGGTGGGCGCGGACCCGGCCTACCGCGACGCCGCCGGCAAGATCATCGGCGGCAGCAATATGGTGGCGGTGCACCTGTCGCATGCGATCGGCGGCGATCTTTTCCTCGGCTTTATCTCGGCGGTGGCGTTCGCGACCATCCTGGCGGTGGTGGCGGGCCTGGCCCTGTCGGGCGCTTCGGCGGTCTCGCACGACCTGTACGCCAACGTGTTCCGCCGCGGGCAGGCCAACGAGAAGGACGAGATCCGGGTGTCCAAGGCGGCCACCCTGGTGATCGGCGTGCTGGCCATGGTGCTCGGCGTGATGTTCGAGAAGCAGAACATCGCCTTCCTGTCCGGCCTGGTGCTGGCGATCGCGGCCTCCGTCAACTTCCCGGTGCTGTTCCTGTCGATGTTCTGGAAAGGCCTGACCACTCGCGGCGCCGTGACCGGCAGCATGGCCGGCCTGGTGTCGGCGGTGGCGCTGCTGGTGCTGGGCCCGACGGTCTGGGTAGGCATCCTGCATCATGACAAGGCGATCTTCCCGTATGCCAACCCGGCGCTGTTCTCGATGACGCTGGCCTTCGCCAGCGCCTGGCTGGCGTCGGTGCTGGACCGCTCCACCCAGGCCAGCACCGAGCGCCAGCGATATGGTGCGCAGTTCGTGCGTGCGATGACCGGGATTGGCGCTGCCGGGGCGAGTCAGCATTGATCCTGGGGGGCAGGGCAGCCGCGTGCCACGCGGGCAGCGCGATGGCGCTAGATCACGGTCGAATCGTCGTCCAGGAAACCGTCGTCACTCAGGCCTGCATCGAGATTGCCACTATCCGATCCCCCATCGCGCGCAGCGACCGATGTCTGGTCATCGTTCCCGTAGTAGTTGTTGACGACGTTCGTTTCCGTTCCTGGCGTGTTCATGCCGGACGGCTCCAGGAACGCGTTCTTGCTGCTGTGGCCGAACAGGTTCTCGATACCCTGGAACAGGAAGGCACCGCCGGCCACGCCGGCAGCCGTGGTTGCGATGCTGCCCAGCGTGCCGCCGAGCCCGCCGCTCAGGAAGCCCGGCCGGGGCGGCTGCGCCGGGGGGATCTGCAACGCGGGTGACACTGACTGAGCGGGCGCAGGCACGGGCGTCGCGGCAGCAGGATTCGCACTGGCGCCCCACGCAATCTGCTGATCGATGAAGCTGCGGGAGCCGTTGGCCTGCGCAGCCTGCAACTGGTCCTGCAATGCAGCGATCTGCGCCTTTGCCATCGACAAGGCATGATCGAGCAGCATGGCCCGCTGGACCAGCAAATAGGCGGCGTCCGGCTGTATCGCGACCGCTTGGGCGATGAGCGCCTGCGCCTGCGGGTCCTTCGCGCCGGCGCGGGCCTGGGTCAATTGAGTCAGGAAGACTTCGAGTGCTTGCGAATCTTGGAGGGTCATGGCCTCTGTATCCGGTTGTTGGTGGTACAACCTCACTCTATGAGGAAAGACTTAAGGGAGACTTAAAGGGGAGGGGACATCGAAGGTGATGCTCGCTGCAAACGGCTTTGGGCCGCAGCCCGCGTGGATCTTGTCGAACTGGTCAGCTATCACGTCGATGTCGACAAGCAGCTCCAGGTGTTCCGCGAAATCAAGGACCGCTACATCCGGGAAGACGCTCCCGCCTGGACCATCCTCGGCGTGGCCGCATTGGCCCCGCCGTCGCTCTTCGTCGAAATCAGGGCAGTGGCCGCGACACGCGCTGCGTGATCGGCAGGGGAGATCACGACCCTCCCCAAGTATGAACTCTAAGAAAAGAGGACCAGCGTTGCCCTCAACCCCGGGTGATTGTCGGTCAGCTCCAGGGCGCCGCCATGCAGCTTTGCAACGGCGGCCACGAGGCTGAGCCCCAATCCCACACCCGGTGTACTTCGACTTGCGTCGCCGCGGTAGAAGCGTTCGAGGACTTTGTGCTTCTCGTCATCGGGGATGCCCGGCCCATCGTCTGACACAGAGATGACGACCGCCCCGTCAGCGCGGCGTGACGCCTCGACTGTGATTGTCCCGCGCTGCTGGGCATACTTGAGCGCGTTGTCGATAAGATTCCCGACCGCCTGCGCCAGCAACAGGGGATCGCCAGCCAGCGGGAGCGGACCGGACGACGCGAAAGACAGGGCCACCCCCTGGAGTTCCGCCACGGGTTGATAGAATTCAGCGGCTTCGCCCGCCACGGCAGCGGCATCGACTTCGATGAAGCCAGAGCGGCGCATTCCGGAGTCAATCTCCGCCAGGCGCAGCAGCGCGTTGAAGATGCCCATGACGCGGTCGACGTCGGCAATGGCGCTGTCGATCTCGGCGAAGGTTTGTTCCGGGCGCGGCCGGGTCACCGACAATTCTTCCAGGCGGGAGCGCAACTCCGCCAGCGGTGTGCGCAGGTCATGCGCGATCGCATTGGACACGTTGCGGATGCCCTCGACCAGGTGCTCGATCTGGTCGAGCATGCGGTTCTGGGTCTCTACGAGCGTATTGAGCTCGCTTTCACCGCCGTAAGCCGGCAACCGGTGTGCGAGATTTCCCTGCATGATGGCAGCGGCTGCCTGGTTGATGTCGTGCACCTTCGAGAGCAGCGTGCGACGGACCAGTAGCCCACCCGCTACGCCTAGCAGCAAGACCATGCAGGCTGCGCCCGCCAGCGCGGACATGAACAGTGCTTCGAGCTTCTCAAAGCGGCTGACGTCCCGCCCCAATAACAGGTGATAGCCCCCGGGAAGTACCTTGTGGATCAGCACGGCCCTTACCACCCGCTCGCGTACACCGATTGATGCGGCGTGCATGCCAGTCGATGCGGGAACCTCGCGGGGCCATGCCGGCAAATTGCCGGCAAGCTTCGCCAGGGCCGGATCAGCGAACAGGATGATGGTGGTTTCGACGTCCTCAAGTTGCCCGCCGACCCGGGTTTCAATGGCCATGACCAGCGCATCGGCTCCGTGCCTGGCAAAGAGATTTTCCATATTCCGCGCATCGGCCTGTAGCATTTCGGTGCGACTTTGCTCGATGGTGTTGTGCCAGGCGTACAAGAGCGGTGTGGCAAACAGGGTGAGCACGACCAGGCTCACGGCAACATAGCCAAGCCCGACGTTCAGCGCTGAAAAGCGCAAGCGCTTAATCATCTGCTGTCAGCATATAGCCGGCGTTGCGAATGGTCCGCAGCAATTGCCGCCCGCTGCCGTCATCGATCTTCTGCCGCAGCTTGCTGACATGGACGTCGATGACATTGGTCTGTGGGTCGAAATGATAGTCCCACACGTTTTCCAGCAGCATGGTTCGCGTCACCACCTGGTTGGCGTGGCGCATCAGGTATTCGAGCAGCTTGAATTCACGCGGTTGGAGCGCGACGGCCTTGCCCGCCCGCGTTACCTTATGGGCAAGCAGGTCCATGGAGAGGTCGCCCAGCGTCAGCGTGGTCTCGGCCCGGCCCTCCTGCGAACGCCGCAGCAGTGCATCGAGGCGTGCCAGCAGCTCGCCAAAGGCAAAGGGCTTGACCAGGTAGTCGTCACCGCCGCTCTTGAGACCCCGGATGCGATCGTCCACATCCGAAAGGGCGCTCAGGATCAGGATAGGGACCTTGCTTCCGGTCCTGCGCAACGCCTCGATGATCGCCAGGCCGTCAATGCCGCCTGGCAACATCCGATCCATGATGATCGCATCATAAGGCTCGCTTGCAGCGAGGAACATGCCGTCGCGTCCGTTGTCGGCGTGATCCGCGGTGTGCCCCGCTTCGCTCAATCCCTTTTTGAGGAATTGGGCGACGCGCTCGTTGTCCTCGACGATCAGTAGTTTCATGATGAATCCGGTCCCCAGGCATGGCCTGATGAGATATTAGGCACAGTGTGTTCTGGTTGCCAGCCTCGCGGCGATCCGAAGGCCCATCCTCACGATTCCGGGAATTATGAGGCACTTGCCGCCTGCCGCGGCGCATCGCCAGTGCGCTGGATCCAGCCGCCGCCGAGCGAGCGGTACAGGTCGACCAGACTGGTCAGGCGGTTCAGGCGGGTCGTGACCAGTGCCTGCTGCGCGTTATACAAGTCGGTCTGTGCGGTCAGCACGCTCAGATAGCTGTCGGTGCCACTCGTGTAGAGCATGTTGGCCAGCGCCAGCCGGCGCTGCTGGGTATCGGTGTAGCGCTGCTGCGCCGCCAGCTGGTTGTCATAGGTGCCGCGCGCCGCCAGCCCGTCGGCAACCTCCCGGAACGCGGTCTGGACGGTCTTCTCGTATTGCGCGATGCCGATGTCCTTCTGGACCGTCGCGACATCCAGGTTGGCCTGGTTCGCGCCAGCGGTAAAGATCGGCATGACCAGGGAGGGGATGAAAGACCATGCGCTGGATCCGCCTGCAAACAAGCCACCGAGTGCCGCGCTGGCCGTGCCGAGGGTGCCTGTCAGCGAAATGCGCGGAAAGAAGGCCGCGCGCGCGGCGCCGATGTTCGCGTTCTCCGAGCGCAGGGTTGCCTCGGCCTGCAGGATGTCAGGACGGCGTTGCAGCAGATCCGAGGGCAGGCCGGCCGGAAGGTCGGTCAGGATCGGCTGGTCGCCGAGCCTGACGGGCGCAGGCAGGTCGGGCGGCATCGGCTGGCCGACCAGCAGCACCAGCGCATTCTCGGCCTGCGCGCGCAAGCGGACTTGGGCGGCGTAATTTGCCTGTGCCTGCTCGACCGTGGTCTCCGACAGGCGCAGGTCCAGTTCGGACGCGGTGCCTGTGTCGAACTGCAGTTTCACGATCTTGTAGGCTGCCTGCGCGGTCTCCAGGGTGCTCTGCGTCACCGCGAGTTGCTCGTCGTAAGCGAGCGTGGTGAGGTACTGGTCAGCGATCTCGGACACCAGCAGGATCTTGGCCGCCTGGCGCGCGTAGGCACTTGCCAGGTACTGCTCGAATGCTGCATCCGAGAGGCTTTGCAGGCGGCCAAAAAAGTCAATCTCCCAGGACGCTGAAAGACCCGCCGAATAGCTGTGGGAGGCGCCCGCGCCGGTGATGGAACCGCCGGGAGACGTGCTCTTGGCCGTAGCGCTCGCGCCGGCGTCCACCTGCGGATACAGTGCCGCATTCTGGATGCGGTACTGCGCCTGGACTTTCCTGACGTTCAGCGCCGCGATGCGCAAGTCGCGGTTGTTCTGCAGTGCGAGTTCGACCAGCCGCTGCAGGCGAGGATCGGCAAGAAAATCGCGCCAGCCGATCTCCGCGGCCGGCAGCGTGGCGCTGGCGGTCCCGGCTGAAGCGGTCTTGTAGGCCTCGCCCGCGGGAAAGGCGGCCGACACGGGTGCTGCTGGTCGCTGGTACACGGGCTGCAGCGAGCAACCGGCGGCAAGGGTCACGAGCAGTGCGCAGGCTGCGTATCGGTATCGCTTCATCTCAGTGTCCTCCTGCGCTTTGGTCAGCCGCGGCCATCGCGGATGCTGCCGGCTCGGCCGGCTTCTTTCTGCCAAGCCTGTTGCTGACCACGACATAGAACATCGGGATCAGGAAGGTGGCAACAAAGGTGGCGGTCAACATGCCGCCTATCACCCCGGTGCCGATGGCGTTCTGGCTGGCGGAGCCCGCGCCATTTGCCAGCGCCAGCGGCAGCACTCCAAGCATGAAGGCCATGGAGGTCATCACGATCGGCCGCATGCGCATATGTGCCGCTTCGATGGCCGCCTGGAGCGCCGTGAGGCCCTGGGCGTGACGCTCGCGCGCAAATTCGACGACAAGGATGGCGTTCTTTGCCGACAGGCCTATGGTGGTGAGCAGCCCGACCTGAAAGTAAACATCGTTGGACAGGCCCATCAATGACGTGGCACCGAGCGCGCCCAGGATGCCGAGCGGCACCACCATGATGACGGAGACCGGGATCGACCAGCTCTCATACAAGGCGGCAAGGCTCAGGAATACCACCAGGATCGACAAGCCGTACAGCAGGGGGGCCTGCGAGCTCGATTGCTGCTGCTCCAGTGAGGTGCCCGTCCACTCGAAGCCAATACCCGGGGGCAGTTGCTTGGCCAGCCGCTCCATCGCCAGCATTGCCTGTCCGGAGCTCTTGCCCGGTGCGGACTGGCCCTGGATCTCCATGGCTTCGACGCCGTTATAGCGCTGCAGGACGGGCGGGCCGTAGGTCCATGCGGACCTCGCGAAAGCGGAGAAGGGCACCATGCTGCCGCCGCTGTTGCGCACATAGAGCAGATTGATGTCGTCGGGATTCATGCGATAAGGCGCATCCGCCTGCACGTATACCTTCTTGATGCGTCCGTCGGTATCGAGGAAGTTGTTGACATAGCGCGAACCCCAGGCAGTCGAGAAGGTCTGGTCGACGTCGCTCAGGCTGACGCCGAGCGCGGCGGCTTTCTCGCGATCGATATTGACCTTGAAAGTCGGATTGTCCTGTTGCCCGTTGAAGCGCACCTGCGCAAGCTCCGGATCCTGTTTGGCCAGCGCGAGAAGCCGCTCGCGCGCCCTGGCCAGCGCCTCATGACCGAGCCCGCCGCGGTCCTCGAGCTCGAAGTCAAAGCCGGCGGCAACGCCCAGGCCGCGAATCGGCGGCGGGCTGACCGGGAAAATGACGGCATCCTTGTAGGCGGCATAGCGCTTGACGATGCGCTCGGACAGCGCCTTGGCGGTCAGGTCGGGACGGTTCCGCTGGCTCCAGTCCTTGAAGCGGACGAACAACTGGCCCTGGCTCTGACCGCGGCCGGCATTGTTGAAGCCATTGACCATGAAGGTGGCCTCGACCATCGCCGCTTCATCCTTCAGCAGGTAATTGCTGACCTCGTCGAGTACCGCACCGGTGCGCGCCTGCGTGGCGCCCGGCGGAGTCTGGACCTGCACGAACATAAAGCCCTGGTCCTCGTTCGGCAGGAACGATGTCGGCAGCTTGACAAACATGATGCCCACGGCAGCCACGATTGCCGCGTAGATGATCAGCCAGCGCCCGGAGCGGGCCGCGACGTGCCGCACCCCATGCACATACCTGTCCCGGCCCTTGTCGAAGGTGCGGTTGAACCAGCCAAAGAACCCTTTCTTCTCGCCATGGTCCTCGCGTGGCGGCTTCAGCAGCATGGCGCACAAGGCGGGCGTGAGCGAGAGCGCGACGAACACCGACAGCAGCATCGACGAAACGATCGTGAGCGAGAACTGGCGGTAGATCCCGCCGACGGTGCCGCTGGAGAACCCCACCGGCACGAACACCGCGCACAGCACCATCGCCACGCCGATCAGCGCACTGCTGATCTGGCTCATCGCCTTGCGGGTGGCCTCGAGCGGCGACAGTCCTTCCTCGTGCATCACGCGCTCGACGTTCTCGACCACCACGATGGCATCGTCCACCAGCAGGCCGATGGCCAGCACCAGGCCGAACATCGACAGCGTGTTGATGGTGAAGCCAAGCGCCGACATCACGCCGAAGGTGCCGAGCAAGACCACCGGCACCGTGATCGAGGGGATCAGCGTGGCGCGGATATTCTGCAGGAACAGGTACATCACCAGGAACACCAGGACGATGCCTTCCAGCAGGGTCTTGATCACTTCTTCGATCGAGATCTTGACGAAGGGCGTGACGTCGTTCGGGTAGACCACCTTCAGCCCATGCGGGAAATACGGTTCCAGCTCCTTGATGCGGGCGCGTATCGCGGCGGCGGTGACCAGCGCGTTGCCGCCCGGCGCGAGCTGGATGCCGATGCCGGAGGCGGGCTGGCCGCTGTACTTGTTGTCGACATTGAAGCTCTCCGCGCCGAGATTGATGCGCGCGACGTCACGCAACCTTACCTGCGAACCGTCGGGCAGCACCTTGAGCAATACCTTGCCGAAATCCTCGCTCGTGCGCAGCAGCGTCGCTTCAGTGATGGTTGCGCTCAGCTGCTGGTTCTGCACGGCCGGCGTTCCGCCGAGCTGGCCGCCGGAGATCTGCACGTTCTGGCTTTGCAGTGCCGCAGTGACGTCAGTCGGCGTGAGGGCGTAGCTATTGAGCTTGTTCGGGTCGAGCCAGATCCGCATCGCGTACTGCGTACCGAACACGTTCATGTTGCCGACGCCATTGATCCGGCTGATCGGATCCTGGACATTGGAGACCACGTAGTTGGCGATGTCGAACTTGTTCATGCTGTTGTCAGCCGACACGAAGCCGATCACCATCAGGAACGCGTTGGTGGATTTGGTGACGCGCACGCCCGACTGCTGCACCTGGGCCGGCAGCAATGGCACGGCGAGCTGCAGCTTGTTCTGCACCTGCACCTGGGCGATGTTCGGATCGGTGCCGCTGGCGAACGTGAGCGTCGTGGTCGACTGGCCGGTATCGTCGCTGGTCGAGGACATATAGAGCAGGTTGTCGATCCCGCTCATCTGCTGTTCGATCACCTGGACCACGGTGTTCTGCACGGTGGTCGCGGAAGCCCCGGGATACGTGGTGCTGATCTGGACCGAGGGCGGCGCCACGGGCGGAAACTGCTCGATCGGCAGGGACTGGATCGCCAGTCCTCCAGCCAGCATGATGAGCAGGGAGAGGACGATCGCGAAGATGGGGCGGTCGATGAAGAATCGTGCCATGTCAGGGTCCGCCCTTATCTTGCCTGCGCAAGCACAGGAGCCTGGCGCGTTGCAGACGCGCCGCCGGCATTCGCTTTGGCCGCGGCCTGCGCGGTCCGGGCTTGCGCGTCGACAGCCTGCACCAGCATCCCGGGTTGCACTTTCTGGCCGCCGGTCACGATGACCCGGTCGCCATCGCTCAGGCCGCCGGTGACAATCCATTTGTCGCCGGACGTGCTTTGTGCCTGGATCGTGCGTTGGACGACCTTGTTGTCAGGGCCGACAACCAGCGCGGTTGCCTGCCCCTGCGGGTTATGACCGACGGCCGGGACCGGCACCAGGAAGGCGTTGTCATTCACCCCTTGCTCGAGGCGGGCGCGCACGAACATGCCGGGAAGCAGGACATGGTCCGGATTCGGGAAGACCGCGCGCACTGTCACCGAGCCGGTGGCCGGATCGACCGTAATGCCGCTGAACTCGAGCTTGCCGGCCAGCGGATACTGCGTACCGTCCTCCAGCGTGAGCGTCACCCTGGCCTGGTCCAGGCCATGCAGCTTTACCTGTCCGCTGGCGACATCGCGCCGAAGCTGCAAGCCGGCGACACTTGCCTGGTTGAGGTCCACGTGGATCGGATCGATCTGCTGGATCGTGGTCAGCAGCGTTGCCGCGCTGCCTTGCACATAGGCGCCCTGGGTGACCTGCGAAATGCCGCTGCGGCCGGCAATCGGCGCCACCACGTCGGTATATCCCAGGTTGAGCCTTGCCATCTCGACGGCAGCCTTGGCGGCGGCAACATCGGCGGCGGCCTGCTTGCGGGCCGCGACGGCGTTGTCATAAGCCTGCTTGCTGATGGCGTTGCCGGCAACGAGGGTCTGGTAACGCTCGGCCTGCGCGGTCGTGGTGGCGAGATTCGCTTCTGCCTTCTGCAGTTCCGCCGATGCGCTGTCCAGGGCGGCGCGATACTGCGCCGGATCGATCTGGTACAGCGGTTGGTTGGCCTTGACGTCCGCGCCTTCCTGGAAGCTTCGCTTTTGCACGATGCCGTCAACACGGGCGCGGACCTGTGCAATGAGGTAGGCGGAGGTGCGGCCGGGGAGTTCCACCGAGACCGGGACGCTGGTCCGCCTGGCCGTGACTACCGTGACTTCCGGCGTCGCTGATTTTGGACTAGCCTGCTTTGCGGGACCGCAGCCCGCGAGCGCGAGGACTGCCAGCGTGACAGCCGCCAGGCAGGCACTGCGCCGAAGTGTGTTGTGTGAAGGCATCGAGGCTCCATCCCAGGAGTTTGTGAAGAGCGGGTGGTTGCACTCTGCACGATCGCGAATGAAGGCTGGGTTGGCGGTTCATTAACGATTGTTAATGTCCCGGAGGGAGCAAGAATGACAAATCCGTAATCGAATTGACATCTTTGCACGCCGCCGCACTGACTAGAATCCACGCCGTCGCACGCGCAGGACGGCGGCCGGAGCGCACCCCGGCGCAGCACCGCCGCAAAAAAAAGCGGCCTCCTTGTCTGGAATTGCTTCGCTGGAGCGCACCGAACGCGCCAGCGAGCGAACCCTGTCACCCTGAAGAACTGGAGCGGGACATGCCTGAATGGACTTCGGCAGGACCTTCGATACTTGCAGCATTCATGGTCTCGCTGGTCGAGTTCGTGGAGGCACTCACCATCGTGCTGGCGGTTGGCGCCGTGCGCGGCTGGCGCTCGGCGCTGCTGGGGACCGCAGCCTCGCTGGCCGCCCTGATGCTATTGGTGGCAGTCGCCGGCCCCGCGCTCGCCAGGATTCCGCTGCCGGTGGCCCAACTGGTCGTTGGCACGCTGTTGCTGCTGTTCGGCCTGCGCTGGTTGCGCAAGGCGGTGCTGCGGGCGGCGGGCATCTTGCCGCTGCACGATGAAGCTCAGGCGTTCAGCGCGCAAACCGAAGCCTTGCGCCGGCAAGCCGCAACATCCGGTCGGGCGATCGATGCGGTGGCATTCGCGACCGCCTTCAAGATCGTGATGCTCGAAGGGATCGAGGTGGTGTTCATCGTCATTGCGATTGGCGCGGGCGGCCGGATGATCATCCCCGCGTCCATTGGTGCCGGCCTGGCGTTGCTTGCGGTGATGGCGCTCGGCGTGTGGCTGCATCGGCCGCTGGCCAATGTTCCGGAGAATGCGCTCAAGTTCGGCGTCGGTGTCATGCTCGCGGCTTTCGGCACCTTCTGGGCAGGCGAGGGCATCGGCCTGTCGTGGCCGGGTGAAGACTGGGCAATCCTGGCACTGATCGGCGTTTTCGCCGTGGTTGCGCTGGCAATGGTTCATCCCTGTAAACGGCTGCGCAAGCCGGCCACGGCACTGTCAAGTGCAGCCGCCGGCGCGCGTCCGCCCGCTCGGGGCCGCCTGGCGATGGTGGCCGAGGAAGTGATGGGGCTTTTCGTCGATGACGGCTGGCTGGCCATCGGCGTGGTGGCCTGGGTGATGGCGTCGTGGGAGATGGGGGCCATGCATGCCGTCACTGCGGCCAGGGCGGGGCCGCTGTTCGCGGTCGGACTGACGGTGCTGCTGGCAGCCAGCGCGGTCCGGCGTGCGCGCGCCTGAGGAGCGGTCCCCGGCATCGCAAGCGCCCGAACCGTACAGCGAAGTCGACTGACGAGGGTCCGATTCAGCGCGCAACCAGGGCGCCGTTGATACTCCCTGGCCGATCCAGTAGCAAAACGCATGGCATAAACAAAAACTTATGAACAGTAGAAGAATGTTTAATTGTTATTAATGTGTTGCCGGACATAGGCTTTTCTCAAGTTCACCTGATCGCTTGGGCATTCCGAACATGGGCCAGCCAACCTCCAGCCAACGTCGCACCGCCAGCGCAGCCGTGGCACAGCGACGCCTCGATGCCGGCGCAGAACCGCCGCTCGGTGCCCATCTCGTCACCCCGCGGCGCGGCTACAGTCACCATGGCATCTATGTAGGCGACGGCAAAGTGGTGCATTACGCCGGACTTGCCGGGTCGCTGCGTCGCGGCCCCGTCGAGGAAATCAGCATCACGCATTTCGCTGCCGGATTCGAAGTCCTGATCGAACCAAGTGCTGATCCGGTCTACGTCAGGCATGAAGCCGTGCGGCGTGCACGCTCGCGGTTAGGGGAGAATCGCTACAGGCTGCTGACCAACAACTGCGAGCATTTCTGCGCCTGGTGCCTGTATGGGGAAAGCCGTAGCGAACAGGTGCTCGCGTGCCTCATCGACCCGCGCGCAGCCCTTCGGACCGCGTTATGCCTGTTCGCGGCATGCCTTGCGGCGGCATGGCCGATGCGGCGCACCGGAGCCTACGTGACCTGACCGGCCCCGGTTCTTCGTACAGCGCGGTCGCGGTAAGCCCGATGAACGATGCTCTGTATTTGACGGCGTTGTCGGCGCGCTCCGGCGACGATGCCATCCCTGGGCATCAGACGGCGGGCCAAACGATTACAGCCTTGTCATTCCGCGCACGGTGCGGCGGGAATATGATCGCGGCATGTAATACAGACGGCGGCAACAGGGAGCGCAAGACAATGAAGATCCTGGTAGTGGAAGACGAGCCCAAGACGGCGGCATACCTGCGCAAAGGCCTGACGGAATCGGCCTTCGTGGTGGATGTCGCGGTGACGGGTGCCGATGGGCTGCATCAGGCCATGGAGCATGCTTATGACCTGATCATCCTCGACGTCATGCTCCCCGGGATGAACGGCTGGGACCTGCTCAAGCAACTGCGCGAGCACAAGGACACGCCGGTGTTGTTCCTCACCGCCCGCGACGACCTGGAGGACCGGGTGCGCGGCCTGGAGCTGGGCGGCGACGACTACCTGGCCAAGCCGTTCGCGTTCGTGGAGTTGCTGGCACGCGTGCGCACATTGCTGCGGCGCGGGCCCTTGCGCGAAGCCGACCGGATCGAGATCACGGACCTGGAGATCGACCTGATTCGCCACCGGGTTACCCGTGGCGGCCAGCGTATCGACCTGACGCCGCGTGAATTCGCGCTGCTGCACTTTCTTGCGCGCCGGCATGGCGAGGTACTGAGCCGTACCCAGATTGCGTCGCACGTGTGGGATATGAACTTCGACAGCGACACCAACGTGGTCGATGTTGCCGTGCGGCGGCTGCGCGCCAAGATGGATGACCATTTCGCGCCGAAGCTGATCCACAGCGTGCGCGGCATCGGCTACGTCCTGGAAGCGCGCCAGTCGTGAAGTCAGCCGGTTCGCTCACCGCGCGGCTCGCGCTGGCCTTTGCGCTGATTGCGGGGGGCGCCTTTGCCGGGGTCGGGCTATACCTGTATCACGCGCTGGCCATGCAGATCATCGAGCGGGACGACGCCGAACTGCTGCGCAAGGCCGCGCGCGCCCGCGCCGAACTGGCCGAGACGGGCGGGAGCAACGCCGAGCGATGGCGCGAACTCGGCGGCGTGGTCGCCGGCAATGCCGAGTACGGCTTGCTCGCCAGCGCGCCCGACGGCACGCCGCTGGTGGCAGCGGGAGCAGAGCCGGGAGTGCCGCCCGAAGCCCCGTTGCTGCCGCCGGGCGCGCCGCTCGGGCCGGCATCGATTCGCGCATGGAGCGGCGCCGACGGACTGCCTGTGCGCGGCATCTCGATGCTCGCGCACGCCGGCGCGCAGCCGCTGCCGGTGCAAGTCACGGTCTACCAGGTTGCTGTGTCGCGCATGGCACTGTTGCGCGCCTACCGTTGGAAGCTGGTCCTGGCGACGTGCCTCGGTGCCCTGGCGGCGGGCGGGCTTGGCTATGCCGCCCTGCGCACCGGCATGGCGCCATTGCGTCGCATCGCCGCCGGCACCCGGGCCGTGACCTTCACCAGCGGAGCGCTGCCCGTCGATCCGTCGCTGCTTCCCGCGGAACTCAATGAGCTGGCGCTGGCGTTGCAGCACATGATCGAGCGGCTGCGCGAGCGCTACGAGCGCTTGTCGCAGTTCTCCGCGGACCTGGCGCATGACTTCCGCACGCCTATCAATAATCTGCTCGGACAGACGCAAGTGGCGCTTGCCAGCGACCGGTCGGTGGAGGAATACCAGGCGCTGCTGGTGTCAAACGTGGAAGAATACGAACGCCTTGGACGCATGATCGAGAACATGCTGTTCCTGGCCCGCGCCGACAACGCGCGCGTGGCGGTGCGCTACGCCGAGCTGGACCTCGCCACCGAGCTGGAGCGGCAGGCGGACTACTTCGAGCTGCTGGCGGACGCCCGGGGGATCACCATCCTCGTCGATGCGCGGGGCCAGGTCCATGCGGATCCCGCGCTGCTGCGGCGCGCCGTCGGCAACCTGATCTCCAATGCCGTTCGGTACGCGCCCACCGGCACACAGGTGCGCCTGTGGGCGCGCGAGATGGGCGCGCAGGTGCGGATCGAGGTGTCGAACCCGGGCCCGGGCATTGCCGCGGAGCATTTGCCGAAGCTGTTCGACCGGTTTTTCCGTGCGGACCCGGCCCGGGCCAACTCCGGCGAGTCATCAGGCATCGGGCTCGCCATCGTCAAGACCATCATGGACCTGCACCATGGCACCGCGCAGGCGGAATCGACACCGGGGCAGGTGACCTGCTTCCGGCTGGTCTTTCCGGGCCGCGCGGAGCCGGGCCAATGATTCAGGTCTGCGCAGGCAGGTGGGCGCCATCGAGGTAGGGATCGCGCGCGCTGTTGTTGGCGCCGTCCGTGAAGGGGTCGCGCTGGCGGTGGACCTGGTCGGCGGTGGTCCCGTTGGCATCGTTGGCGGGATCGACAGCCGCTGAGGCAAAGGGCGCTGCGGAGCCCAGTACCGTGAGTAACACGGCGGCAATGAGGATTCGGCGGGTAGGCATCATGACACTCTCCTGTTGACTTGCGCGGCGCGCGGATCGTCGCGCCGTGCAAAGCAGTCTATGTATCCGATGCCAACCGATGCATTGCTGCTTGATGACAGAGTTGTAAGTCTCGGCCTACGCAAGCTGCCAGCGCCACGTCCTGGCATTCGCCTGTTCGCCACCTTGGGCCAACAGCTCCCGTAGCGCGGTCTTGAGTACCTTGCCGTTGCTGTTCTTCGGCAACGCATTGACGAACAGATAGGCTTTCGGCCGCTTGAATCTGGCGATCCGGCGCAGGCACCACTGATCCAGTTCGGACTGGGTCATCCGCATCCCGGCCTTCAGCACGACGACGGCTACCACTTCCTCTCCCCAGACGGGATGCCTGCGGCCGAGCACGGAGACTTCAGCCACCGCGGCATGGGCGAGCAGGGCGTCCTCCACCTCGCGCGGGTAGATATTGGAGCCACCGCTGATAATCGTGTCCTTGCTGCGGTCCTTCAGCGTGAGCTGCCCCTGCTCGTCCACGCACCCGACATCGCCGGTATGCAGCCAGCCATTGCGCAGCGTCGCCACACTGGCCTCCGGGTTGTTCCAATAGCCTTGCATCACGGTGGGCCCGCGCACCAGGACTTCACCGACTTCCCCCACCGGGAGCGCACGGTCCCCGGCATCGGCGATGCGAATCTCCACGCCGGGCAGGGCATGCCCGACCGAAGCCAGCGCCTTGAGGTCGCCGACGGCGTAGGCGCGGCCGATTTCGTGGGACGACTGGGCGGTGATGGTCATCGGACTTTCGCCCTGGCCGTAGATTTGCGCGATGCGGGGGCCCAGGCATTCGACTGCGGCGATCTCGTCCTCCACATAGAGGGGCGCACCGCCACAGACTACGACCTTGAGATTGGAGACGTCGGCCCGGGTCCGGCGTGCGTATTCGACCAGGCGGTTGAGCATGGTCGGCGCAGCGAAGACGCTCGGGCGCTGGTGTGCGGCGACGAGGCCCGCCAGTTCGCCGGCGTCGAAGCCGCCTGAAGGTGGGACCACCTGACTCGCACCTTCGGCCATGTGGGGGACCACGTAGAGTCCCGACCCATGGGACATTGGCGCCGCGTGAATCAGGCTGTCGCCTGGAAGGATGCGGGTGACCGCGCTGGCATAGGCGTGGGACATGGCGCCTAGATTGCGGTGCGAGAGCATGACCCCTTTGGGCTTGCCGGTCGTGCCGCTGGTATAGAACAGCCAGGCGAGGGCGTCTTCGGACACATCGGTGACCGGCATGCCGTGTGCCGCAAACAGGGCATGGTAGTCGGTGGAACCGACCACGATGGTCCGGGCGCCAGACACTGCTTCGGCATCGGCGGCGAAGCTGACGCGGGCGCCGCTGTCGTGCAGGATGCCCTCGATTTCGCGCGGATGCAGCCTGGCGTTGATCGGCACGGCACACAGGCCGGCATGCCAGATGCCATACAAAAGCTCGACGTACTGCGGGCAATTCTTCATGACCAACGCGACCCGGTCCCCGGCCTGCAGGCCGAGCCAGTCACGCAGGCCGCAGGCGCAGCGTGCCACGCGGTCGGCGAGTTGCTCGAAGGTACATAGCCGCTCGGTGCCGAGATAGAGCGCTGCCTGATCGGGATAGGCGCGGGCCGTGCGGACGAGCATTTGCGCAAGGTTGGGGTTCATGCTGCCTCCCTTCTTAACCGGTGTCTGCGGGGGGCAGGCAGCGCCTGCCCCCGCTCTTCACGCTGCGATCAGTCTGGGGCGCGCTCCGGAACCGTCAGGTGCACCCATTCCTTATAGAAGGCCTCGATGTCCGGCTCGAAGTCATGGATCACCGGATACCACGGGGTGGGTGCTTCGACGTCGTGCATGGTGCCGCACGCCGGGCAGTAGTACTCACGATAGACCTGCCACTGGGTGTCGGGGGCCATGAGCCTGGGATAGACCTCGGTCATTGCCTCCTCGGTGTCGCGCACGTAGATCGAGGCATGCAGCTTCCAGTTCTCGCGGTAATCGCAGAACTCATGGCCGCAATCGCACTTGACCAGCCACTTCATGTTGCTGGCCGATTGCACAATGTGCATATGCGGGCCGAGCGGAAGCACGATGCGGTCCGGAAAGCTCACCTTGGCCTGCAGGGCCGCCAGGTATTGCTCGAAGCGGCTGTCATCCTTGGGCATCGAGAGCATGCGGAAGGTGGTTTCCCAGTCCAGGGAGCCTTCGACGAGGTGGGCAACCTGTTCATTGGTGTAGGCAGACATTGTTCAGCTCCTTGATACGGTGATTACTCTTCGACCTGGACGACGGTGGTGACGTCGGGCAGCAGGGAGAGGTCCATGCGGTGCTTGGAACCGTAGGACGGCACGCCCAGGTCTTCCTCCAGCAACTGCCAGTCCGCGGGGAGGTTCCAGAATGCCTTGAATTCCCGAGTGAACTTCTCCGACAGTGCGAAGCTGGTGGCGAACATGTGTTGCACCTGGACGGATGCGTGCTTGTTGAGGATGCGTTCGCGCTCTTCCTTCATCCATTCGCGGGTGGGCAGGGACCGGGCCAGGCGTTCCTTGCGGATCTCGGCACGGCGAGCCTGGGTTTTGCCTGCATCTACCGTGAATACGCCCTTGGCGTCCTGGGTGAAGACGGCGCCATAGACCTTCTGCGCATATTCCGGGAGCAGGAACTTCTGGTTGAGGTCCGTTTCGATGGCCTTCGGATCCCGGTCGATCGGGTCACCGAAGCCCGGGCCCCCGCGCAGATAGTTGAGGTACAGGTCGTGGTTGGCGTAGCAGTCCTCGGTGGTGATGCACTGCTTGTCACGCTTGACCACGGCAGTGGCATCGATGTGGCGCTCGTAGTCGGGGTTGCCCGGATCGATGTCGCCGCCCAGAGGCAAGGAGTCGCCGATGGCGATGCGCTTGTCCAGCCCTGTCTTGTGTGCCTCGAAGCGGTAGCCGGTGGCTGAGGGATAGCCGCCCATCATGCCCCAGTCGCTGTTCATGAAGCCGTTGCCCATGAAGAACATGGTCCAGTCCTGGGCGTTCCACACCATGCGCAGCGTCTCGAAGCCGCAACCGCCACGGTACTTGCCATACCCGCCGGAGTTGGCCTTGACGTTCCGGCCAAGGTAGAGCAGTGGCTCGGCCATCTCCCAGATCTCAATGTCGCCCATGTCGCCTTCCGGGTTCCAGATCGCGGCGGCATGGTTGAGGCCATCCTTGACCGCGCAGGCACCGGTGCCGCAGGAGCTGGCCTCGAAGCTGTTGACCGCGTGGATCTCGCCGTCCTGGTTGATGCCGCCACCTTGCAGCCAGTTGGAGGTGTTGGCATTACCGGCGTTGACCTCTTCCAGATAGCCGCGGCTGAAATAGGACTGGGAAAGACCGCGCCACAGGGCCGCCCAGCCGGAGACCAGGAAGTGCCAGGCGTAGGCGTGGCCGGTGCGGCGGTCATCCGGGTTGCACCAGGTGCCCTTTGGCAGGCGGAACTCGGTGGCAAAGTAGGCACCGTCGTTGATGCGCTGGGTGGGCACCAGGGTCTGGCACATCATCACCCAGATGCCGGAAGTAAATGCCACCTGATGGGCGTTGAATGTATGCCAGCCCCAGCGGCTCGCGCCTTCGAAGTCGAGGCGCCACTTGCCGTCCGGCTTGATGGTCATCTCCACCGGCGAGTGCATGATGGAGTCGAGCTTGGCGAAGGCGTTGGAGACCTGCACGTCGTCATGCTTGTAGGGCACGTCGACAAAGGAGACCTTGCGGTACTTGCCCGGCAGGGTCATGGCCTTGATACGGCTCTGCAGTCCGCGGCGGCCTTCTTCGATGACCTCGTAGGTGAATTTCTCGTAAGCCTCGATGCCGTCGGCACGAATCACCTCCTCCACCAGTTCGCGGATCATGTGGCAGCCGGCGATGCGGGTCTTTTCGTCGAGGATCCAGTACTTGGGCGTGCGCACCGAGCGCTGGGACTCGTGCAGCCAGTCGCGCAGCGGCTCGTCGTTCACGCCGGTTTTGCGGCAGGTGATCATGTAGCCGTCGCCGAAGCGCTGGGTCTGTCCGGTGGACATTGAGCCCGGCGTCACCGAGCCGGTGTCGATGACGTGGGTGACGCCGCCCACCCAGCCGATCAGCCGGCCCTTCCAGAAAATCGGGACGATGGTGGCGATGTCGCAGGGGTGGACGTTGCCGATGGCGCAGTCATTGGTCGTGAACATGTCGCCAGGGTTGATGCAGGGGTTGGCTTCCCAGTTGTTCTCGATCATGTACTTGATCGCCGCGCCCATGGTGCCGACGTGGATGATGATCCCGGTCGAAGTCAGGACGCAGTCGCCGGCGGCGTTGTAGAGCGTGAAGCAGAGTTCGCCTTCCTGCTCGACGATGGGGCTGGCGGCGATCTTCTTGGCAGTCTCGCGGGCATGCACCAGGCCGCCGCGCAGCTTGGAGAACAGCTTCTCGTAGCCGATCGGGTCGCCGTCACGGAATTCCAGCTTCTCGAGGCCGTTGTAGTGGCCCGTGGCCTTGGTGCGCTCGATGATGCCGTCGCGGTGCTGCTTGAGCGTCTGGCCGTTCTGCAGCAGGTCGGCGAAGCCGACTTCTTTATTACTCATCATGTTCATGGCGGGTCTCCTTACTTCACTTCCTTGAGATGGAACAGGCGGTGCTTGTCGATCGTGGTTTCGAAGCCGTCTGGCACGACGAAGGTCGTGGCGTCGGATTCGATGATGGCGGGACCCACGATGTGATTGCCGGCCTTGAGGGCTTCCATCTTCCAGAGCGCGGCATCCACCCACTTCTTGTGGCGGTAGAAGGGACGAGTGCCGAGATAGGCTTCCCTGGGCGGCGTCGGGCCGGCATCCGGGTCTTCCGGCAGCACCGGCTTCTGGGTTACGACGGTGCCGCGCAGGATGGCGCCGGTGATCGAAAAGCCCAGTTCCGGCGAGCGGGCGGAGCTCGCGTAGACGCGGCCGTAGGTGTTCTCGAAGGCCTCGACGATCTGGTCCCAGTCCGCGGCGGTGGCGGCGCGGGTCACCGGCGAGACGATTTCGAGGTCGTTGAGCTGGCCCATGTACTGCATCTTGTAGCCGGGGATCAGCAGCACGTCCTCGGGCTTGTAGCCGTTGAGGACGAATTCCTCGATGACCTTGACTGCCAGTTCAGACCAGGCTTCCTGCAGGCTCTTGCAGGCGGCTTCCTTGTCGGCGTCGGGGGCGTGCTGGGCGACACCAAGGTCCACTGACTTGTCGTAGCGGTACTCGAAGTCGGCGCAGGCGCAGCCGAAGGCCGAGAAGCCGGCCGCCCAGGCCGGCACGACGACGTCCTTGAAGCCGACGCCCCCGGTGTAGCCGTAGGTGTGCACCGGGCCGGCGCCGCCGTAGGAGAAGCAGGTGAATTCCGCCGGGTTGTAGCCCTTGGCACTGATGTTGGCGCGCAGGTACTCGGAGAGCGTGAGATCGAGCAGTTCGATGACGCCGGCGGCTGCATCCTCGACCGACAGGCCGAGCGGGTCGGCGATCTGGGCCTTGATGTGGTCGCGCGCGCGCTGCACGTCGAGCTTGATGGCACCGCCCAGGAAGTTCTCCGGGTTCAGGTAGCCGAGCACGACGTGGCAGTCGGAGACCGACACCGTGTCGAGGCCGCTTTCCGGCCAGCAGGTGCCGACGCGGTAGCCGGCGCTGTCGGGGCCGAGCTTGATCGACTTGCTGTAGGGGTCCAGGCGCACGAAGCTGCCGGCGCCGGCACCGACCGAGTCCATCGCCACCAGGGGCAGCGAGAGGACCAGGCGGGCCATGTCGGGGTCGGACTTGATGGCGAAATTGCCCTTGGTGATCAGGGCCACGTCGAAGCTGGTGCCGCCGATGTCGGAGCAGGCGATGTTCTCGTCCCCCAGGTATTCGCCCAGCAGCTTGGAGCCAATGACGCCGCCGATGGGACCGGAGACGATCGTGCGCGCGAGCTCCTTGGCCTTCCAGCTGATGGTGCCGCCGTGCGTGGCCATCACCCGCAGGTCGAACCTGGCGCCATGCTTCTTGAACCGGTCGCTCACCTTCTTCAAGGTCTGGCGCGAGGGTTCGGCGCCATAGGCCTCGAGGATGGTGGTATTCATGCGGTGGCTTTCCTTGCGCGACGGGTAGTAGTCCACCGAGGCGAAGACGGGGATATCCACCTTCAGTTTTTGCAGCTCGTCCCTTACCGCATCCCGGGCGCGCTGCTCGCTCGATTCGTTCTTGTGGGATTGCAGCAGGCAAATGACGATGGCTTGCGAGCCGGCCTCCACCAGTTCCCGGGTAGCCTGGCGGACCTCGTCTTCACGCAGGGGGATGACCACCTTTCCCTGCACGTCGGTACGTTCGGTGACGCCGCGCGTGCGCGAGACGGGCACAAGAGGCTCGTCGTAGCGGTGCGTGTTCAGGTGAATGCGGTCCTCCAGGGCATAGCCCAGATAGCTCTGCAGCGCGCGGCCCATCGAATGGATCTGCTCGAAGCCGCGGTTGCAGATGAGGCCAACGGCAAGGCCCTTGCGCATGAGAATGCGATTGAGCATGGCCGTTCCGGAGTAGACGCAAGTCACCAGTTCCGGATAGACATCGTCCACGGTCCGGTCCCAGTGGGCAAGGGCGTCTTCGGAAGAGTTGAAGATGGCAAGGGATTCGTCGCCGGGATTGCTCTGCGCCTTGCCGACCACGAAGCGGCCATCGGAGCGCACAAAGAATGTGTCGGTCATCGTGCCGCCAGCATCGATGCCCATCACCTGTACGGTGGACTGCGGTTGCATACTGCCTCCTGTCGTTGGTGTAGTCATGGTGGGAGTTCCCCACGACCCAACCATGGCAAGGCCTGTGCCAAGCGCTGGCTGGCACAGACGCGCAGCGCCGGTATGCAATGGAATCAACACGTTGCGGGCATTCCCCGGCCACTCCGGTGGTAGCAGGGGTGCCTGCCGTCGCTGTCCGGATTCACGACGCCCCTGCACAGTGGTGTCCGGGAACCGGACATCTTCTGGCCAGCGATTCGATGCGGTTGTCTTGCGGCGAGCCCAGGCTTTAGCGGCCGGGGGCATGCGCTGTTGCCCTGCGCGGATGGCGCCGGGCGTGGGGATGGGCCGCTTGCCTGTCGCCGCAGCGATGGTCTTTGACTTCCCTGTGCCCGGACACAGCGCTGGCACGACCTGTGCGCTGGTTTCCTGCGAATGGCAGCGAAACGTGGTGAAGTCCATGAAGAATTCAATGATGACAAGGCGCCTGCTGGTCGAAGCGGTTGCCGACACCGACCTGGCTCCCGGCGCCCATCTCGTCACCGATCGATTTGGGTACACGCATCATGGCGTCTATGCGGGCGCCGGCAAGGTCGTGCATTACGCGGGTCTGTCGCGGTCGCTGCGTCCGGCCCCGGTGCACGAGGTCACGCTCGAGGAATTCGCGAACGGGCATCCGGTGCGGGTCCGGCAAAGCCCCGGTGCCAGGTTCGCTGGTGTGGAAGCCGTCCGGCGCGCCTACTCGCGCCTCGGCGAGGATCGCTATCGCCTGATTTCCAACAACTGTGAGCACTTCTGCATGTGGTGCTTGTATGGCGAGAGCCGCAGCGATCAGATCGACCTCTGGAAGTCCTGGGCAAGCGATATGCTGGCTGCCTGCCGCAAGGCCATCAGGCGGCTCGCGGACGCGCGCAGTGTGCCGGTGGTGCGAGCCGATTCCCGCTTCGGATTCGAGTGCGGGACGTTCGCGAATTCAACGCAATCCTCTTCCTGAGCCGTGCTCGTGCGACATGCATGGATTCCGGCACATCGGCCAACGATCAGACGGCCGCTACCTTCGTGGCGGCTACGGCTACGGCTACGGCTACGGCTAACGAAACCGGACCTGTCGCGGGCGGACGGTTGGCATTGTCCGGTTTCCGGACACCTGAAGCGGCGTTGACCGGAAACCGGACACCTCCGATTGATTTGCTGCAGAGCACAAACTGTTGATTTCAAAGAGGTTGTTGACTTGGGGATAGCGCGGGCATACGGTTACTGCAGTCAATTGATAGTGATCGTTCCATGCCGTCTCTACATTGCAGCGCCCTGATCCCCCGCATCGGCGACGAACTGGTCGTGGCGTCGGCCTGGGAGCGTTTTCTGCAGGACCAGCCCGTGGAAGCGAAGGGGGTGCGAAGCGTTGTCCTCGCATCGTGGCAGCGGTGTCGGTCCGAGGCCGTTGATCCGGCCAAGCACTCCGCACCGGGGGCTGGCGCCGAGCATGTGCGCCAGTTGCAGCGCCAGAGCCGGGACCTGTGCGATGCCGCCAGGCCGGCACTCGAGAGCCTGCGCGAGATCCTGCGCGAATGCGGTACCCTCATCATGCTCTGCGATCCGGGCGGCACCATTCTGCTGCTCAACGGTGAGACCCGGGCCCGCAGCGTTGGCGAGAGGATCAACCTGGCAGCCGGCGGCTGCTGGAATGAGGACGTGATCGGCACTAATGCCATCGGCACCGCGATCGCCACCGCCGCTGCGGTTCAGATCCATGCCAACGAGCATTTCTGTGTGGACGTCAAGAACTGGACCTGCGCCGCGGCGCCCATTCTCGACCCCTTTGGCGGCACCCTGCTGGGCGTGGTGGATGTCTCCGGCGTCAAGGAAACCTTCCATGGCCACACCCTGGGCCTGGTGGTGGCCGCCGCCAGGCAGATCGAATGCGAGCTGGCCCGCCGCAGCGTTGCCATGCACGAGCGGCTGCTGACCCGATCGATCGATCATTTCATCCGCTACGCCAGCGACTTTGTGGTGCTCGTAGACAGCCGTGGGCGCGTTGTCCGTACCAACGGCAATGCGCAGGCGGCGCGCGAGAGCCATGACGTGCGGCTGCCCCTGGAAGCTGGCGCCCAGGTACCTGGACTCAACCTTGCACTGCCCGATATCGACCGGAGCTGCCAACGCCCGCAATGGCTGCGCCCCGAATGGCTGCACCCGGTGAAGGACCATGACGGCATGCTGGGTACGATGCTGGTGATCCCACTCGAGGCGCGCCAGCATCAGGGCGCGGTATCGTTGCCGACGGCTACGGCACCGATGGCAGCCAACGATGCGTTTGGCGAGATCGTCGGGTCAAGCGAGGTCCTGGTGGCGACCAAGGCGCGCGCGCGACGTATCGCACCACTCGATCTGCCGGTACTGCTGCTTGGCGAAACCGGATCCGGGAAGGAACTCTTTGCCCGGGCGCTTCATCGGGCGGGTAACCGCCCCGACGGTCCGTTCGTTGCCGTCAACTGCGGCGCTTTTACCCGTGAGCTGCTGGCCAGCGAACTCTTCGGCTATACCGACGGCGCTTTTACAGGCGCCCGCCGTGGTGGCCTTCCGGGCAAGTTCGAGCAGGCCGACGGCGGTACGTTGTTCCTGGACGAGGTTGGCGAGATGCCGCTGGACATGCAGCCCCACCTGTTGCGCGTGCTGCAGGACGGCGTTGTGGTCCGCCTGGGCGATACCCGCGAGCGGCGCGTCGCGGTGCGCGTCGTCGCAGCCACCAACCGTGACCTGCAGAAGGAGATCGCAGCCGGGCACTTTCGCGAAGACCTGTACCACCGCCTCTGCGTCGTCAGCCTGCTGCTACCGCCGCTGCGCGACCGGCCCGGCGATATCGAGGCAATCATTGCGCATCTCAACGGCAAACTGGCGCGCAAGTATGGCTGTGCGCCCAAGCAGCTCGAGCCCGCCGTGTGGCAGGCGCTGCTGCGCTATCGCTGGCCGGGCAACATACGTGAACTGCACAATGTCTTCGAGGTGATGTTCGCGCTCAGCGAAGGCCACATCATCGATACTCCTCTGTTGCCCCCGGGCATCGCGCAGATGCCAAAGGACTCAGTTTCCATATCCACCTCGACGTCACTGCCTGTTCCGCGCGGTCGCCTTGAGGAAGTGGAAAGACAAGCGATACTCGATGCGATCGCGAATTCCCACGGCAATATGTCCATGGCCGCCCGGACACTGGGAATTTCGCGGAGTACGTTGTACGTCAAACTGGCCGCGATCCAGTCCGGGCCCGGCAGTTCAGGCGCCGGCATGTAGCGGGTCGATTGGCCCGCGGCGTGGCATCCTTGCGCCGCTATCGCATCGCCGGGTGCCAACTCGCGCCGGTGAAGCATCGCATCGTCCGCACTTATACTCCACGATTTGGAATATGCGCGCCAGCCGGGACGCGAAGTTGCCGGCCGGGATCGCCGAGGGTGCATGCTGAATCGACTCGAAATGCTCAGGATTTTCTGCGTGACCGCGGAAGCGCCTTCCTTCAAGGCGGCTGCAGCTCGTCTGAGCACCTCGCCCCAGACCGTCACGCGCGCGGTGAAGGAGCTGGAAGACCTGGTGGGGGAGCCCCTGTTCCACCGCAATACGCGTAGTGTGCGAATCACCGCCGCGGGAGAGCGGCTGGCCGAACGCGCACGTCAGGCATTGAGCGATGTTGACGGCCTGTTCGCCCAGCCTTCGGCCCGCGCCGCGACTGAGCTGAGGGGCGCCGTGCGAATCACGGCCCCGTATACGCTTGGCCGCGAACACCTGCTGCCGGCCCTGCGGCAGATTGCGCTCGACCATCCGGGCCTGATGCTCGACCTGCGGCTGTCGGACCAGGTTGCCGACGTGGTGGACGAGGAAATCGACATCGGCGTGCGTCTCGGCATGTTTCGCGACCAACGCTTCGTCGCCCGCATGACCGGGCGGATTTCGTTCCATGTGGTAGCGACGCCAGAGCTGGTGGCGCGCGCCGGCAGCCCTTCGGTCCCCGCCGATCTCCATAGGCTGCCGACCACCGGCCTGGTGGCCGGCAGCACCCGCCGACCCTGGCCCTGGTACTTCGCGCAGGACGAGCAGTTCATTCCCCGCGCCCCGGCGTTCCTCACGGACGACCCGCAAACGGAGCTCGGCGCAGTGCTGTCCGGCCTCGGTTATGGCCAGCTGCCGGACTACCTTGCAGGCGCGTACCTCCGCACTGGCCAGCTTGTCAGCGTGCTGGAAAAGCACACGCCGCAGCCATGGGGCCTCTACGTATTCCGTCCGCGGCGGGCGCCGGTACCCAAGCGCGTGCGGCTGGTGTTCGATGCACTGGTTGCGTATTTCACCGATCCCGACCTGTTCCCCGGCAGCGGACAGGGTGGCAGGCGCAGAGCGTCCGGCGGAGCGTAGGCGGCGCGCTTGCCATCGCGGCATCGCTGCCGCGCCGGCCGTCTTCCGGGCAAAAGAGGAATTCCGACGCCTGGAATTGTGAATTCCCAAAACTCTCATTCCGGGGGCGCCGTGCGCGCACCAGAATCTCCGTTGCATTCGCCGCGTGCGGCCTTGTAAAGGCCGTCCGTTCCCACTGGCACGCCCTGCAAGAAGACATGAGAACAATCACCATCAACGGTAAGCCCCAGAAGATCGATTTGCCCGACGATGCGCCGCTGCTGTGGGCGGTGCGCGACCACCTAGGGATGACCGGTACCAAGTTCGGTTGCGGCATGGCGTTGTGCGGCGCCTGCACCATGCACCTGGACGGGCAGCCGATCCGCTCCTGTGTCACGCCCGTTTCCGCGGCGGCTGGCAGGAAGCTGACCACCATCGAGGGCCTGGCGGCCGATAAGGTCGGGCAGGCGCTGCAAGCAGCGTGGGAGCAGTTCGGCGTGGCCCAGTGCGGCTACTGCCAGGCCGGCCAGCTGATGTCCGCCACGGCGCTGCTGAAGGCCAACCCGCATCCCAGCGAAGCCGATATCGACGGCGCCATGAGCGGCAATATCTGCCGCTGCGGCACCTACACGCGCATCCGCGCCGCCATCCAGCATGTGGCGAAATCGAACGTGGCAGGCAAGGGGGGCGCCAAATGAAACCGGCACAAATGCGCGGGATGAGCGGTATTGAACTGGCAACGGCGCAGGACGCCGCCAATGGCGAGCCCGCATCGGCAGGTCGGCGCCGCTGGCTCAAGGGTATGGGCGCGATGACAGGACTGGCACTGACGGTCGGCATGGACGGCGTCGTGCTGGCGCACGAGGTCAAGAAGTACGGCCGTGACGCGATGCCCGGCGGCGCGGTGGACGATCCGCTGGTCTTCGTGCAGATCGGCGAGGACGGTCGCGTCACGGTCGTGTGCCATCGCTCCGAGATGGGGCAGGGCGTGCGCACCAGCCTGCCAATGGTGGTGGCCGACGAGCTGGAAGCCGACTGGGCCCGCGTGGCGGTGGTGCAGGCCCCGGGCGACGAAACGCGCTATGGCAACCAGAATACCGACGGCTCACGCAGCATCCGGCATTTCTTCGAGCCGATGCGGCGCGTCGGCGCCAGTGCGCGGCAGATGCTGGAAGCCGCCGCCGCCGCGCGCTGGGGCGTGCCGGTGAGCGAAGTGCAGGCGCGCAACCATGAGGTGGTGCATGCCGCGAGCGGCAGGAAGCTGGGCTACGGCGCGCTGGCGCGCGACGCGGCCCGCCTGCCCGTGCCCCCGGCCGCGAGTCTCAAGCTCAAGGATCCCGCCGCCTTCCGCTATATCGGCAAGGACAGCACACGCAATATCGATGGCCGCAATATCGCCACCGGCCGTGCGCAGTATGGCATCGACGTGCGCATGGACGGCCTGCTCTACGCCGTGATCGCCCGTCCTCCGGTCTTTGGCGGCAAGGTGGCCAGCTTCGACGCGGCGCAGGCCGAAAAGGTGCCGGGCGTGGTCAAGGTCGTGCCGCTTGCCGGCAGCCCGGCGCCGGCCCTGTTCAATCCGCTGGGCGGGGTGGCGGTGATTGCCACCAATACCTGGGCCGCCATCAAGGGCCGCGAGGCGCTGAAGATCCAGTGGGAGGACGGCCCCAATGCCGGCTACGATTCGGCCGCCTTCAGGACCAGCATGGAGGCGGCGGCCAGCCGGTCGGGCCGGGTGGTGAGAAACCAGGGCGACGCGATGGCGGCGCTGGCCGGCAGCGGCAAGCGGATCACGGCGCAATACTACCTGCCGCATATCGCGCACGCATCGATGGAACCGCCGGTGGCTACCGCAAAGGTGCGCAACGGGTCGTGCGAGGTGTGGGCGCCGGTGCAGGCGCCCCAGGCCACGCGCGAGACCGTGGCCAAGGCTCTCGGTCTCAAGCCTGAGAACGTGACCGTCCACGTGACGCTGCTGGGCGGCGGCTTTGGCCGCAAATCCAAGCCTGATTTTGTCGCGGAGGCCGCGCTGTTATCCAGGGCAATGGGCGGCAAGCCGGTCAAGGTGACCTGGACGCGGGACGACGATCTGCACCACGACTACTTCCACACCGTCTCCGTGGAGCATCTGGAGGCCATGCTCGGCCCGGACGGCAAGGCACTCGCGTGGCTGCACCGGACCGCGGCGTCATCGATCAGCTCTACGTTCACCGCCGGCGCCAGGTCGGAATCGGCGGTGGAGCTGGGCATGTCCGCGATCAATGTGCCCTTCGACATCCCCGACCTCCGGGTGGAGAACCCCGAGGTGGAGGCGCATACCCGCATCGGCTGGTTCCGCTCCGTGTCCAATATTCCGCATGCTTTCGCCGTGCAGTCATTTGCCGCTGAACTGGCTGCGGCGGCGGGCCAGGATCATCGCGACTACCTGCTGGCGCTGCTAGGGCGGGATCGCCGCATCGACCCTGGCCAGATGGGCGACACCTGGAACTACGGCGAGTCGCCGCAGCAGTATCCGCTGGATACGGGCAGGCTGCGCAAGACCATCGAAGTGGCCACGCGCGAAGCGGGCTGGGGCCGCAAGCTGCCGTCGGGCCGCGGCCTGGGCCTGGCGGTCTGCTACAGCTTCGTGACCTACGTTGCCGCGGTGGTGGAAGTCGTGGTTGGGCAGGACGGCAGCATCAGCGTACCGCGCATCGACGTTGCGGTCGACTGCGGTCCCCAGGTGAACCCGGATCGCATCCGCTCGCAGGTCGAAGGCGCTTGCATCATGGGCCTCAGCCTGGCCACCAGCGGCGAGATCACCTTCAGGAACGGGCGGCCACAGCAGGACAATTTCCACCAGTACGAGGTGTTGCGCGCGCCAGCCGCACCGCGGGAGATCCATGTGCACCTGCTGCCGAGCCGCTTCGACGTGCCGCTCGGCGGGGTCGGCGAGCCGGCGACGCCGACCATTGCGCCGGCGCTGTGCAACGCAATCTTCGCCGCCACCGGCACGCGCATCCGCACGCTGCCGATCCGGGACCAGCTCAAGGGCTGATCTGACCGGATCGCGCCGTCGTCACACGCATGCGATCGGCCGCCCCAGTGGGCGGCAGGTCCGGCTTGCCACTGTTTCGCCTCGCTACCCAAGAAGCTGACAGTGCGTTGTGCGTTCCCTCGCCGGCGTCGCCTTGCCGTCTCAGTTGCTCGGGCAGCGCTTCATGCTGCCTCAAAGTAGTTCTCATAGCCTGGACAAAATATCTACTATTGAATATATTGTCCAGAACCTTGGATTTCCGCCCGCCTGACACTGCCGGGATCAGGCTGCCCCGCGTGGGACAAACAAGGACACCGATGGAGGCATCTTGAAATCAGCATCCGCATCCGTTTCCCGTAGCGTGGCGTTCGCCGCCACGCTGATTGCCTGCCTGGTGTCCGGCGCGGTCTTCGCGCGGGATGGGTATCCAGGCAAGCCCATCACCATCGTCGTGCCCTATCCGCCGGGCGGCTCCAACGACATCTTCGCGCGCATCGTCGCCAAGGGGATCGGCGAGGAGCTCAAGCAAGCCGTCGTCATCGACAACCGCCCCGGCGCCAGCGGCAATACCGGCACCGGCATCGTCGCCAAGTCCGCCCCGGACGGGTATACGCTGGCCGCCGTGTCGTCCAGCATGACAACCAATGCCGCGGTGCAGGCCAAACTGCCGTTCGATGCAATCAGGAGCTTCGCGCCGGTGGCGATGTTTGCGCGAGGGCCGTTCATCGTCGCGGTCAACAATGCATTCCCCGCCAGGACACCGCAGGAACTGATCGCCGCGATCCGCGCCAATCCAGGCAAGTACAACTACGCCTCGTCCGGGCCGGGCGGCGTCAACCAGTTCGGCACCGAACTGCTCAAGGCCATGGCCGGCAACCTGCTCATCACGCATATCCCGTATCGCGGCATGCCCCCCGCCTTGACCGACCTGATGGGCAACCAGACGCAGTTGCTGATCTCCACCGGCCCGTCGCTGCTGCCGATGGTCCGCGCCGGCAAGGTGCGCGCCATTGGCATCACCAGCCTCAAGCCGAGCCCGATCGCGCCGGAACTCACGCCCATGTCCAGCGCGGTGCCGGGCTACGAGTTCGAGCTGTGGTGGGGCCTGCTGGCGCCGGCGGGCACGCCGCCGGCGATCGTCAACCAACTGAACGCCGCCGTCAATGCGGTCTTGTCCAAGCCCGAGATCAAGGCGGCGATCCTGAAAGAGGGCGCCGAAGCCAGGCCCATCACGCCGGCCCAGTTCGCCACCACCATCGCGCAGGACGTGGAGCGATGGAGGGCGCTTGCCAAGCGACAGAACATCGTCGTGGATTGATATGGGTCGATGCGTTTTCGCGTCGCCCGCAATGCCAATTGCCCGGAGAACAGCGCCTAATTGCGCCGACTTTTTTTCAACCGCCATGCTTAGCTGAACGGCTTGCCGCCGCCAGACTTCGCGTGGGCTGCTATTTACACCAGGACAACATGCAATCGAATCAAGGTGCTTTCTGGACGTTCCCGTACACGTCGCAGCGTTTGCCGCTGGTCGCCGACAACGTCGTGACGACCTCGCAGCCGCTTGCCTCCGCGGCCGGCTTGCAGATGCTGCTGCGCGGCGGCAATGCAGCCGATGCGGCGCTTGCCACGGCAATCGCCCTGGCTGTGGTCGAGCCTTGCAACAACGGTATCGGCGGCGACGCGTTTGCACTGATCTGGGATGGCGACACATTGCATGGTTTGAACGGATCGGGCCGGGCACCGGCCGCATGGACGCGCGAGTATTTTTCAAAATACAAGGAGATGCCGAAGCGGGGCTGGGACTCGGTAACCGTGCCAGGCACCGTTTCAGCGTGGCGCGCCATGTGGGAGCGCTTTGGCAGCCTGCCGTTCGAAGACCTGTTCGAACCGGCGCTGCGCTATGCGCGGGAAGGTTATCTGGTTTCGCACAATGTCCACAATCAGTGGCAAAAACAGGTCGGCGAACTGATCGATCAGCCGGGCTACCGCGAAGCGTTTGCCCCCAACGGCCGGGCGCCGCTCCAGGGCGAGCGCTTTATTTGCCCGGGACAGGCAAAGGCACTCGAGCGCATCGCGCGCAGCAAGGGCGACGATTTTTACCATGGCGAACTGGCCCGTGCGATTGTCGACCATGCGCGCAATACCGGTGGCGCGATCACTGAAGCCGACCTCGCCGCGCATAAGGCGGACTGGGTCGAGCCGATCGGCATCCGCTACCGGGATGTTGAACTGTACGAGATCGGGCCAAACGGTCAAGGCATTGCGGCGCAAATGGCGTTGGGCATGCTTGAGCATTTCGATCTGAAGAGCCTGGATCAGGATAGCGCGCTGGCGATGCACTTGAAGATCGAGGCAATGAAACTGGCCTTTGCCGACTTGCATGAATACGTCGGCGATGTGGATCACATGACGGAAGTCACAGCGGCCGACCTGCTCAACCCGGCATATCTGGCACAACGCGCCAGGTTGATCGACCCCGAGCGGGCAGCGCCGGCCCGCACCGGCAAACCGCTTGGCGGCGGCACCGTCTACCTGACCACGGCGGATCGCAACGGCATGATGGTTTCGTTTATTCAATCCAACTTCAAGGGCTTTGGTTCGGGCGTGGTCGTGCCCAATACCGGCATCGCCTTGCAGAACCGCGGCTGGGGCTTCAACTTGCGTCACGGCCATACCAACGAGGTGGCGCCTGGAAAACGTCCATTCCACACCATCATCCCCGGCTTCCTGATGCAAAACGGCCGGCCGCTGATGAGCTTTGGCCTCATGGGCGGATCCATGCAGGCGCAGGGTCATATGCAGATGGTCTCCCGCATGGTCGATCACGGGCTGAATCCGCAGGCGGCAAGCGACGCGCCGCGCTGGCGCGTACTTGACGACAATCATGGCGTTACCGTCGAATGGAATATGCCGCAAGCGGTGATTGAAGGACTGATCTCGCGCGGGCATCCGATCACGGTTGCCAAACGCTTTGATACCGAGTTCGGCAGCGCCCAGGCGGCTCTGCGCCTGGAAAATGGCGGCTATGTCGCGGCAAGCGATCACCGCAAGGATGGCTATCCGGTCGGAATTTGATCGGCGGTCGAGCAGGAGCACCGAGCCGTCAGGCGCCTCACTCGACCGAGGCTGGCCCTCAAGAACTTTCGCTGCGCGAGCATTCTTTGGGGTGGCGTCGACGGCCTCGCTGTTGCTGCGACAGAAGCCCTACGCCAAACGCTGAAGCAAATGCGGGACGGACGATGTCAGCAACGCGACCCCGGATGCCGCGAGCAGGCTCAATACAATCTTGCGGAAGGTCGCTTCGGAAATCCCAACATACAGCCGGGCGCCCAGGATAGTGGGAATCAGCATCGCCGGCCCGACGATTCCGAGCATCGGCAGCATGGCACGTGTCACGAATCCCTTTTCCACGTAGATGGCCATGGTCACAAGCAGCAAGGCGAGATTGAAGTTCTGAATGATCGCACGCTGTTCATCCTTGTCGAATCCCCGCAACGAGCACCACAGTGTGGGAATCGTGCCGGTAAAGCCGCCGATGCCACCCATGATCCCGCCGATGCCGCCCACGATCCCGTCGGCCAGCCTCCCGCCCGCTGTGATCTTCGGCAGGTTTCGTACGGCAAGCATCGTCGGGCACCACAGCACCAGGAACGTACCGAGGAAGGCCTTGAAGAGTTGAAGGTCGAGCGACGGGAGAATCGCGACGCCAACGGGTATGCCAGCCAGGCCGCCGATCAGGAAAGGCAATAGCCTGCCCAGCTTGAATCCTCGGCGCATGGTTACCACGGCAATGATCTGCCCCGTTAGCGCCCCAAAAACCGCCATTGACGCGGCCAGCCTGGGATCCAGCGACCACGCCCAGAACGACATTGCAGTGAGACCAAAGGCGAAGCCCGAAAGCCCTTGTACGAAGCCAGCAACAATGGCTCCCAGTGCCACGACCAAGATTACCGGATCCATGCGTAAGGGCCTCTTTCCTATTGGGGCGTCATATGAGTGTCCGCAGTGACCAGCCTGGCGACATGGGACCTTATGAAGCAACGGTGAAGCGCGTGGTCTGCAGGCCGGAATCCATATTGGCCTTCGGGCGCGCGTTGCTCTGGGGCAGGGGGCTGGCGCGAGTTGTTCCGTTACTTCCTGCGTTGGTTGACATTCTATCCAGAACTGTATATTTTGTCTAGAACACAAACCGTAAGCATGGAACTTCGATGGCGCAGGTGCTGCTGATGGAATGACTCGAAAACGCGAATCACGTACAGGAGATGGTCCAATGAGTTCCCGACGTTTTTTGGTGAAGTTTGTGTTAGCGCTGTGTGCAGCGTTGCCGGTTTCCGCCTTCGCGGCTTATCCGGACAAACCGATCAGGCTGATTGTGCCGTCGGCCCCCGGCGGTGCTCCGGATGCGTTAATGCGGGCCCTCGCTCCGCAGCTGGCACAGCAATTGGGCGTGTCCATCGTGATTGACAACAAGCCTGGCGGTTCCTATGTGATCGGCACCATGGAGGTGGTAAAGGCCGCGCCCGACGGCTACACGCTGGCTTACGGCAATATCGTCTCGCTGGCGACCAACAAGTCGCTGCTGCCATCGGTGCCGTACGACGTCGAAAAGGACCTGACGCTGATCGCCAACACGCTGCGCCTGTCCAACATGATGATCGTCAACGACAGTGTGCCGGTCAGGACCATTCCCGAGCTGATTGCCTATGCGAAAAAGAATCCGGGCAAGCTGGCCTTTGGATCGGATGGCAACGGCACCACGGCACATCTGGGCGTCGAACTCTTCAAGGCGATGACGGGCGTTAACATGCTGCATGTGCCCTATCGCGCAGCGACTTCGGCCGTCACGGACCTGATCGGCGGTGGCATACAGCTGATGATGATCAACACGCCGGTTTCCGCACCGATGGCCAAGGCGGGCAAGGCGCGGGCGCTTGGCGTCTCCTCGGCGCAGCGCCTGGCTGGATATCCGGAAGTTCCCGCGATCGCCGAATCCGTGCCCGGATTCGAGGTGTCGGCGTGGGGAGGCATCGTCGGCCCGGCCCACATGCCTAAAGACATCGTTACCCGCCTCAACCGCGAGATTCGCATCGCGCTGGAGAGCCCCGCCGTGCGAGAGCGATTCAAGCTGCTGGGGGCGGAAATCGCGCCCAGCACGCCTGAGGAGTTCCTGGACCTCTCCCGCCGCGAGACGGTCAAGTGGGCCAGGATCGTGAAATTCTCCGGTGCCAAGATCGATTAAAGGAAATCCCCGTGAGTCCCTGGAAAGCAGCCCAAATCGGCGACCCTGCCGTTGCCATCGATACACCCGCGCTCGTGCTCGACCTGGATGCATTCGAGCGTAATCTGAAGCGAATGGCTGACGCATTGCGCGGCCGGAACGTGCGTCTGCGTGCCCACGCCAAGAGCCACAAGTGTCCGGAGATCGCCTTGCGACAGATCGCATTGGGCGCTGTGGGAATCTGCTGCCAGAAGGTCAGCGAGGCTGCCGTGTTTGTCGAGGCCGGCGTTACCGACATCCTCATCAGCAACGAGATCGTCGGTGCAGCGAAAATCCGCCACCTGATGGAACTTGCCGGCTCTGCCCGCATTGGGGTTCTGGTCGATGATGCCTCGCAGATTCAGGCTCTGGCCGCCGCCGCACAAGCATCCGGGAAGAGCGTGGATGTCTATATCGAAATCGACGTCGGCGCCCATCGCTGCGGCATCCCTCCAGGTGAAGAAGCGGCGCATCTCGCAGAATTGATTGTCTCCTCACCGCTGCGCTTTGCCGGGCTGCAGTGCTATCACGGACCGGCCCAGCATCTGCGCACGCCGCAGGAGCGTACTGCCGCAATTCGCGATGCCGCTGAACTCGCGCTGTCGACAAAGAAAATCATCGAGGCACGTGGCATTCCGGTTGAGATTATCGCTGGCGCAGGCACTGGCACGTTCCTCCTCGAGCGCGACTCCGGCGTCTATAACGAGCTTCAGTGTGGCTCCTATGTCTTCATGGATCGCGACTACGGCGAAAATACGCGTGGGCCGGACGACATTCCCTTCGAGCATGCGCTCTTTGTCCTGACGACGGTGATGAGCAGGGCCACTGGCGAGAGGGCTATCGTGGATGCCGGCCTGAAGGCCTCCAGTGTTGATTCCGGCATGCCACTAGTGTGGAAGCGCAGCGATCTGAAATACCTGAAAGCATCAGACGAACATGGCGTAATTGCTACCCCCAGTCCCGCTTCAGTGGAGCTGGGAGAGAAACTGATGCTCATTCCCGGCCACTGCGATCCCACCGTCAATCTTTATGATTCTCTGGTCTGCGTACGCGATGGAAGGGTCGAAGCGCTATGGCCGATTGCGGCGCGTGGCGCTCTGCTCTGACTGCCATTGCCGATGGTCTGCGAGCACGATTGACATGCATTGATCGCGTCGCCGATCCCGCGACGCGATGCATCACCACACAGCCCGGCTTCCGGAGCAATTGATGAACACGATACCAGGGAGTACCCGATGAGTGAGCGTTATGACGTCATGATCCGCAATGCCTCGATTGTCGACGGAACGGGGGCTCCACGTTATGCAGGCGAGGTCGGTATCAAAGGTGACCGTATTGTGCGCATCGGCGATTTGCGGGGGGGCAGCGCAGCCACGGAAATCGATGCATCTGGCCTTGTGGTGGCGCCTGGTTTTATCGATGCGCACACGCATGACGACCGCTTGCTGCTCTCTGGTGGGGACATGGCTCCCAAGGTCAGCCAGGGTATCACTACTGTGATCGGCGGCAATTGCGGCGTTTCGCTGGCGCCGATGCCGCGGCAGATTCCCGATCCGGTCACCCCGCCGCTTAACCTGCTCGATGATGGCGGTGCGTGGTTTCGGTTTGCTGCCTTTGCGGAATACCTGGAAGCGTTGCGCGCCCAGCCCGCGGCAACGAATTGCGCCATGCTGGTCGGCCATACGACATTGCGGGTCGCGACGATGAATGATCTTTCCCTGCCGGCAAATCCGGACGAAATCGCAGCCATGCGCGCGCTGGTCGATGAAGCCATGCGCGCCGGCGCGATTGGCGTGTCAACGGGGCTGTTCTATGAACCGTCGATTGGGGCGCCAACGGAAGAAGTCATTGAAATATGCGAGCCGCTACGCGAGTACGGCGGAGTCTATTGCACGCATATGCGAAACGAGGGCGACCACATCATTCAATCACTGACCGAGACCTTCCGCATCGGTCGCGAAGTCGGTGTACCGGTCGTCATCTCGCATCATAAGCTGGTCGGCGTCAACAATTATGGTCGCTCCGCGGAAACGCTGAAGTTCATTGCTGAACATATGGAAAAGCAAGAGGTTTGCCTCGACTGCTATCCTTATCCGGCGTCGTCCACCATTCTGTCCGCGCATCGCGCACGTAATGCGACCCGGGTGACCGTGACCTGGTCAAAGCCCCTGCCACAGTATGCCGGCAAGGATCTGGCCGACATCATGGCCGAACTCGGTGACACACAGGAAGAGGTAGTCGACCGGCTGTCCCCCGCCGGTGCGATCTACTACATGATGGACGACCGGGATGTGCAGCGCATCCTGGCCTTCGACCAGACCATGATCGGCTCGGACGGTTTGCCCCACGACGACTCTCCGCATCCGCGTCTTTGGGGAAGCTTCCCACGTGTTCTTGGCCACTACGGACGGTCCCTGGGCCTGTTTTCGCTTGAGACCGCGATCCATAAGATGACCGGACTGACCGCCAGGAATTTCGGGCTCGCCGACCGTGGGGTAGTGCGGGAGGGCGCCTTCGCAGACTTGACCGTTCTCAATCCCGAAACAGTTGGCGAGGGAGCGTCATTTTCCAGGCCGATTGCACCGGCCATAGGCATTGATACTGTGCTTGTCAACGGCAGCGTCGTGTGGCGCGATGGCAAGTCCAGCGGCGCGCGGCCCGGCCAGGTGCTACGGCGGGAGCGAGCGTAATCGCCGAGCCAGGAGTGGCCGGGCCGTTTCTTTGACGTAATATCTTGATTTTAGATATTATTTCCAAATGAAAAAACTTTCGGCGGAGCAGCAAGCGCTGCTTGAACAAATTGAGCAGGTCGCGCAGGGTCTCGGCGAGACCCTGGCACCGTTCTGTGAAGTCGTTGTACATGACCTGCTGCATCCAAAGCAGGCCATCCTGGCGATCCACAACAATCTATCGGGCCGCAAGGTTGGCGATCCGGCCACAGAACTCGGTATCGCACGCATTGCCGATCCGGAGTTTCCGCAAGTCATCGCGAACTACGCGAATCAGTTCGCCGATGGCCGCCAGGCAAAGAGCACGTCCATAGGCATCAAGGATTCGAGTGGTCGCTACGTGGCGGCCTTGTGCATGAATGTAGACCTGACGCTTTTCCGAGGCTTGCAAAATGCGCTGAACCAGTTTGGCAGCGTCGGCTCTGCTGCAGGTGTGAGCGAATCGCTCGATCCGGCCGGCGCCGAGGCCATCAGGCGCCGCATTGACCAGTTCGCTGCGCGGCTTGCGACCACGCCCCGTTCCCTCAAGGCGCAAGAGCGTCGCGCACTGATGCGCGAGCTCAAGGAGTCGGGCTGTATGGAGGTGCGCCGAGCCATGGAGATCGTCGCGCAGCATCTGGGCGTCTCGCGAGCCTCGGTGTACAGCTATGCTAAGTGACGCTGGCCTGCTGCCCGGCTCGTTTCCGCATTCATTCCGCTAACGCGGGTTACGCCAAGCGTAGCCCCCCAAGCCGGCCTCGGCCAGGGTCGGCCCGTTTAGCAGCGAGCGGCCCTGGGGGGCCGCGGAAACCAAAATAATCTTTTGGTTAATCGGTCTGGAGATCGCTTTTTTTCGCCTTCCGTCTTCGTCAAACTCCGTGCATGACGCATCCCCGGCTGTGGGTGCGCTGACAACAAGAGACCGGAGACGACATGGATTTCCCTACCACCAATGCGACTCGTCGCACCCTGCTGCGGGCAGGGCTGTTGGCCCTCACCGCCATGGCCGCTTTCACCAGTGCCCCGGCCGCGTTCGCGGCCTATCCGGACAAGCCGATCCGGCTGGTCGTGCCTTATCCGCCGGGCGGCGCCACCGACGTGATCGGCCGCATCGTTGCCACCCGCCTGGGCGAAGTGCTGGGTCAGCAGGTGGTGGTTGACAACCGGGGCGGCGCGGGCGGGAACATCGGCGCGGAAGTGGTCGCCCGCAGCGCGCCAGACGGCTATACGTTGCTGATGGGCGCACTGACCTCCCATGCAACCATGGCGACCCTGGAAAAAGGGCACTTGCGTTACGACATCCTCAAGGACTTCGCCCCGGTGATGGTCGTTGGCTCGGTGCCACTGGTCGTGGTGGTCAATCCGAGGGTGCCGGTCAAGACGCTCCAGGAACTGGTCAGCTACGGCAAGGCCAATCCCGGCAAGCTTAACTACGCCTCTTCCGGTGCCGGCGCCCCGCAGCGCATGGCGGCTGAGATCTTCAAGAAAGAGGCCAATATCGACATGACCCACGTGCCGTACAAAGGCAGTGGTCCAGCCATGACAGACCTGGTGGCCGGGCAGGTCAACATGATGGTGGAGACGGTGCCGGCCGCGCAGCCGTTCATCAAGGCAGGCCAGTTGCGCGCGCTTGCCGTGGCAGCACCCAAGCGCATCTCGATGCTGCCGGACGTGCCGGCTGCCGCAGAGAGCGGCATGCCTACCCTGGACGTCAGCTCCACCTTCGGCGTGCTGGCACCGGCGGGCACGCCCGCGCCGGTGGTTGAGCGCCTGAATGCGGCGCTGGCCAGGATTCTGGCATTGCCCGACGTCAAGGCACAGTTCCTGAAACAGGGTGTCTATGCCTTGCCGCCAACCAGCCCTGAAAAATCGGCCGAGCGCTTGCGTACCGAAGTCACACGCTGGGAGAAGGTCATCACCGACGCCCATATCAATTCCGATAGCTGAACCGACCACGAACCATGACCACCAATAAACCCAAAGGACCGGACGCTTCCTCCGGGGATACAGGCCTGCGCAAGGGACTGACCAACTATGGCGACCTTGGGTTCTCGCTGTTCCTGCGCAAGGCGTTTATCAAGGGCTCGGGCTATACCGATGCAGCACTCGACCGCCCGGTGATCGGTATCGCCGATACCGGCAGCGCATTCAACCCGTGCCACGGCAACATGCCGCAGCTGATCGATGCGGTGAAGCGCGGCATCATGCTTGCCGGCGGGCTGCCGATGGAATTCCCGACCATCTCCATCCACGAGAGCTTTGCCGCGCCGACCAGCATGTATCTGCGCAACCTGATGTCGATGGATACGGAGGAAATGATCCGCGCCCAGCCGATGGATGCGGTGGTGCTGATCGGCGGCTGCGACAAGACCGTGCCTGCGCAGCTGATGGGCGCGGCTTCTGCCGGTGTGCCCGCGATCCAACTGGTTACTGGCGCGATGCTGACGGGTTCGCACCGCAGCGAGCGGGTCGGTGCTTGCACCGACTGCCGCCGCTATTGGGGCAAGTTCCGCGCCGGGGAAATCGACGCGGAGGAAGCCTCGCAGGTCAACAACCAGCTGGTGGCCAGCGTCGGCACCTGCTCGGTGATGGGCACCGCCAGTACCATGGCCTGCCTGGCCGAAGCGATGGGCATGAGCCTTCCAGGCAGCGCCACGCCGCCGGCCGTGACCGCCGACCGCATCCGCATTGCCGAGGAAACCGGCGCACGTGCCGTGGCGATGGCACACGAGCGCCTGACTATCGACAGCATCCTGACGCCGGCCGCGTTCGAGAATGCCATGCGCGTGCTGCTGGCCATCGGCGGCTCGACCAACGGCATCGTGCACCTGGCGGCCATCGCGGGTCGCATGGGCCTGGATATCGATATGCAGGCGCTTGACCGCATGGGCCGCGAAACCCCGGTGCTGCTCGACCTGAAGCCGAACGGCCAGCACTATATGGAGGACTTCCACAAGGCCGGCGGGATGGCCACCTTGCTGCGTGAACTGCGCCCGCTGCTGCGCCTCGATGCGCTGACCGTCACGGGGCGCACGCTGGGCGAGGAGATAGACAATGCCGGCCCGGGCTTCGCGCAGGATGTGGTGCGCAGCTTCGACAACCCGATCTACCCGCAAGGCGGCATTGCCGTGCTCGCCGGCAACCTGGCGCCTGGCGGCGCCATCATCAAGCAGTCCGCGGCGAGCGCGGAGCTGATGGAGCACGAGGGCCGCGTGGTGGTGTTCGAGAACGCGCAGGACCTGATCGAGCGCATCGACCTGGACGACCTCGACGTGAGCGCCGATGACATCCTGGTGCTGAAGAACATCGGCCCCAAGGGCGCGCCCGGCATGCCCGAGGCCGGCTATATCCCGATCCCGCGCAAGCTGGCGCGGGCCGGTGTCAAGGACATGGTGCGGATTTCCGACGGACGCATGAGCGGCACCGCGTTCGGTACGGTGGTGCTGCATGTGACCCCCGAAGCCGCCGTGGGCGGGCCGCTGGCGCTGGTGCAGACTGGCGACCGCATCCGCCTGAGCGTGAGCCGCCGCGAGCTGGCCCTGCTGGTATCGGATGAGGAACTGGCGCGCCGCCGCGCGGCCGCCCCGGTGGTTGAGCCGAGCGCGCCGCGCGGCTACCTGAAGCTGTTCCTGCAGACCGTGACGCAGGCCGACCAGGGCGTCGACTTCGACTTCCTGCGCGCGCCCGAAACGCGCGGCAAGGCACCTGAGTAAGAAGGGGGGGACATGACAAGCGATACACGTGAGCCCGTGCTGCGCATCGGCGTCTTTGAAGCTGCGCAGCAAGACGCGATCGACGCCGCATTCCGCTGCGTCTCCGAGGCCGAGATTGCGGCTGACGCCGGCTTGCGCGGCGCGGTGCGCGCCATCGTCACGCGCAGCAATTACCAGGTACCCGCGGCGGTGATAGACAGCCTGCCTGCGTTGCGGGTGATTGCGACTTCCGGCGTGGGCTACGACGGCATCCCCGTCGCCCATGCCGCCAGGCGCGGCATCGTGGTCACCAACACGCCCGGGGTGCTGGACGCGGCCGTCTGCGAACTCGGCATCGGCCTGTTGCTGGCGCTGCTGCGCCGGATTCCCGCCGCCGATCGCCATGTGCGCGGCGGCGCCTGGCGCGAGGACGACTTCCCGCTCACCACCAGCCTGGCCGGCAAGCGCGTCGGCATCATCGGGCTCGGTCGCATCGGCACGGGCATTGCGCAGCGGCTGGCGCCCTTCGGCGTGGAGCTGGCCTACACCGGCACGCAGCGAGCAAGCCTGCCATACCGCTATTGCGAGAGCCCGATCGCGCTGGCTGCGTCGGTGGACATCCTGCTCCTCACCTGCCGTGCGACCGAACAGAATCGCCACCTGGTCGATGCCGCGTTACTGGCTGCGCTGGGGCCGGACGGCTACCTGCTCAATCTGGCGCGCGGCAGCGTGGTCGACGAGGCGGCACTCTGCGAGGCCCTGCAAGCCGGCACGATCCGGGGCGCGGCGCTCGATGTGTTCGAGTTCGAGCCGTTGGCCGATTCGCCGCTGACCGCGCTGCCCAACGTGTTGCTGTCTCCGCACGCGGGTACGGCCACCCGGGAAACGCGCGCGGTGATGCTGCGGCTGATGCTGGACAACGTGCAAGCCGTGCTGGCAGGGCGAACGGCGCTGACGCCGGTGGCGGTGGCGGTGGCGTGAGGGCGGGCCCTGGCGCGGCAGCTCAATCGAGCGCGCGGCGAACGTAATTTGTCAATCCAGGCGTTTCAAGATATTCAAGCGAGGTATTCATGCAACTAGGAATCGAAGGCAAGGTAGGACTGGTGCTGGGCGGCGGCGGCGGCCTGGGCAGCGCCATCGCGCTGGCGCTGGCGGCGGAGGGTGTGAAGGTCGTGGTCGCCGATGTCAATGAGGAAGCGGCAAGCCGCACCGTGGCAACGATCGTCGCCAAGGGGGGCACGGCGCTTGCGCGCACCTGGGATCTGGCGGACCTGGCGTCGATCGAGACCCATGTCGCCGCCATCGAGGCCCAGTTTGGCCAGGTCGATATCCTGGTCAACAATACCGGCGGCCCGCCGCCCACCACCGCGTTCGGCCAGGAACCGGCACTGTGGCGCAAGCACTTCGAAAGCATGGTGCTGTCGGTGATCGCGATCACCGACCGGGTGCTGCCCGGCATGCGGGCCAGGCAGTGGGGGCGCATCGTCACCAGCACCTCGTCCGGCGTGGTCGCGCCGATTCCGAACCTGGGCATTTCCAATGCGCTGCGCCTGTCGCTGGTGGGCTGGTCCAAGACCCTGGCGCGTGAAGTCGGCCGAGACGGCGTGACGGTCAATATCGTGCTGCCGGGGCGCATCGCCACCGACCGCATCCGCTTCCTGGATGAAGTCAAGGCCGGCCGCGAGCAGCGCCCGGTGGAGGAGGTGTCGGCTGAAAGCACCGCGGCCATCGCGGTGGGCCGCTACGGCCGCCCGGAGGAATATGCCGATGCGGTGACGTTCCTGGCCAGCGACCGCGCCGGCTATATCACCGGCTCCACCATCCGCATCGACGGCGGCCTTATCCAGAGTATCTGAGGCTCGCGGGAACTGCCCCCCGCGCCCCGGCACGACCGACCCGACCCAACACCAGCTTTCGCGGAGACCCAAAGATGCTGTTGACCGCTGACGCCAAGGGCGTCTTCCCCATCGCGCCCACTCCATTCCTGGACGACGGATCGATCGACGTGAGTTCGATCGATCGTTTGATGGACTTCTATCTCGGCTGCGGCGCGACCGGCGTGACCGTGCTCGGCCAACTCGGCGAAGCGCCCAAGCTCGAGCACGCCGAGTCGATCGACGTGGCCGCGCGCATGATCCGGCGCGCGGGCGGGCTGCCGGTGGTGGTCGGGGTCTCGGCGCCGGGTTTCGCCGCCATGCGCGCGCTGACGCGCGAGGTGATGGACCTGGGTGCGGCCGGCGTCATGATCGCGCCGCCCAACACGCTGCGCACCGACGACCAGATCGTCGGCTACTACCGGCAGGCGGTAGACGCGATCGGCGCCGACGTGCCGTTCGTGCTGCAGGACTATCCGCTGACGTTCTCGGTGCAGATGACGCCCGGCGTGATCCGCCGCATCGTCGGCGAGTTGCCCTCGTGCGTCATGCTCAAGCACGAAGACTGGCCCGGCCTGGAAAAGATCTCCGCCCTGCGCGCTTTCGAGAAGGACGGTTCAATGCGGCACATCTCCATTCTTTGTGGAAACAACGGGCTGTTCCTGGACTATGAAATGGAGCGCGGCGCGGATGGCGCCAATACCGGCTACAGCTTCCCCGATATGCTCTGCGACCTGGTGCGCTTGTCGGCCCAGGGCGAGCGCGAGGCCGCGCACGATCTCTTCGATGGCCACCTGCCGCTGCTGCGCTATGAGCAGCAGCCCGGTGCCGGCCTGGCCGTGCGCAAGTACGTGATGATGCGCCGTGGGCTCCTCGCCTCCGCGGCGCAGCGCAAGCCAGCGGCGGCCATGTCGGCGACGGCCCGGCACGAAGTGGAGCATCTGCTGCGGCGTCTCGCAAGGCATGACTCGCGCGCGGCACTGGCAGATTAATCCCCAAACCAAATGCAACAAGGAAACATCATGGCGACCACATCGCTTCCCCTCGACGAAAGTGTGATCAAGGCGCTGCAAGGCGTGACCACCGCAACCCTGACCACCGTGCTGCTCAAGCATGGCCTGCGCAACGTCTGGCTGCGCGGCACGCGGCCTCTGGCACCCGGACAGCCGCGCCTGGTCGGCCGCGCTTTTACCTTGCGCTTCGTGCCCGCGCGCGAAGACCTGGCCACGCCGGCCTCCTGGGGTTCGCCGATTTCCACGCGCGCGGCCATCGAGGACATGCCGGCCGGCTGCATTGCGGTGGTGGGCGCCCTGGGTGTGACCGATGCAGGCATCTTCGGCGATATCCTGTGCGCGCGCCTGCGCAAGCGCGGCGTGGCCGGGCTGGTGACCGACGGCGTGGTGCGCGATGTGGCTGGGGTGCTGGGCACGGGATTGCCGGTATGGTGCCAGGGCGCAGCGGCACCCGCTTCGGTCGCCGGTCTCACTTTCGTCGGCTGGCAGGAACCCATCGACTGCGGCGGCGTTGCGGTGTTCCCCAACGATGTCATCGTGGTGGACCAGGACGGCGCGGTGCTGATTCCCGCCGCCATGCTTGACGAAGTGATTGCCGCCTCGGTGGAACAGGAGCGCCTGGAGGGCTGGATCATGCAGGAAGTGGAGCGCGGCATGCCGTTGCCCGGCTTGTATCCGCCCAATGAGGAGAACAAGGCGCGGTACAAGGCCTGGACGGAAGGCGAAGGCGCGGGCCGCTAAACGCTGTGGGCGCCAACGCGCGCCCGCGCCGTCATTGCGGCGGCCGCGCGTTCAGGTTCCCCGTGCACGCCGCGAGGCCATGCCGAACTCCAGGAATGCCTGCGACAGGGCGGCGTGCGCGCCGTGTGGCGACCACAGGAACCCCACCTTGCGCACCGGCGCCCGCCCGGGCAGCGGGATCCGCGCCACCTTCAGGCCCTCGGGCCATGGCGGCGTCCAGTCCGGCACCAGCGAGACGCCGATGCCCTGGTGGACCAGGGTGGCGATGGCATTGAGCGCATCGATCTCCAATCGCTCCTGCGGCACGATGTTGTGCTCCTGCAGGTAGCGGTCTGCCACCATGCCGCCCCACACGGCGCGGTCATAGCGAATGAACGGCTCGCCGGCGAGCAGGTCATGCGCGCCGCGGCCGGCCATGGCCTGCGATGCCAGCACGATGAACGGTTCTTCCACCAGCACTTGCCAGGCGAATGCCTTGGGAATCGTGAACTGCGGTGCCACGATGATGCCAGCGTCCAGTTCACCCGAGACGATGCGCCGGTACAGGTGCGAAGAGGCGCCTGGCTCCACGTAAATCTTCAGCTGCGGATGCGCCGTGTAGAGCCCTTCCAGTATCGGCGGCAACAGGCCGGTCAACGACGAAGTCGACACGCCCAGCCGCAGTTCTCCCACCAGGCTGTCGTCATGCGCCACCGCGCTCAGGTCGCGCACGTCGCGCACCACCGCGCGCGCCTTGGGCAGGATGCGCAAGCCCCCCTGGGTCGGCAGCACCGTGCGGCCCGCGCGCTGAACCAGCGGGGTATCCAGCGCGTCCTCCAGCGCCTGGACCCGCGCCGCAATGGCGGCTGCCGTGAGGCCCAGGCGACGCGCGGCTTCCGCGAAGGAACCGTACTCGACCACGGCGACAAAACTCTGCAGGTAGCGGGTGTCCATAACAAAAAAATTCTATTGATTGAACAAGGCGGTCAATGCTGTTTTTGCATTCTGCCAGTTTCTAAAATCTGTCTCAAATCAAATCAGGATTCCGCAGGAAACAACGCGGCCTGAATCGATAACAGGAGCATCGCCCCATCCGTGGACAAAGATCTGCGATGGACGAGTGCTGAAAGCAGGACATAACAACCAGGAGACAGTCCATGCCCACCACGCCCCCAACCACGCCCGTCAGCCGCCGGGTCAGCGATGAGCGCCGCCGCATTGTGCTCTGCGCGTCGATTGCCGGCATCGTCGCGACACTCTGCGCCGCGCCTTCAGGCGCGGCCGACGCCTATCCGACCAAGACTATCCGCATCGTGGTGGGCTTCGCCCCCGGCGGCGGCGCCGACATCGTGGCCCGCGAACTTGGCGCCCAGCTCGCCAGGCAAACCGGCCAGACTGTGATCGTCGATAACCGGCCCGGCGCCACCGGCACCATCGCGGCGGCCAACCTGGCCCAGTCGGCCGCCGACGGCTATTCGATCATGCTGGCGTCGCAGTCGACCATGGTCATCGCGCCGAGCATGTATGCAAAGCTGCCCTTCGATCCGCTGAAAGACTTCATGCCGGTGACGCAAGTGGTGTCGATGCCGCTGGTGATGGTGGTGCACCCGTCGGTGCAGGCCAGTACGGCGCGGGACGTGATCGCGCTCGCGCGCGCCGGCAAGCTGAGCAGCTATGCCTCGTCGGGCCTTGGCGGCCCGCAGCACATTGCCGGTGCGCTGTTCGATTCGATGGGTGGCATCGGCCTGACGCACGTGCCTTACAAGGGTGAGTCGGCGGCGCTGACCGACGTGATGGCGGGCACGGTGCCGGTGATGTTTGCCAACGTGCCGGTGGCTGCGCCGTTCATCAAGAGCGGCAAGCTCAAGGCAATCGCGGTGTCCAGTCTCGCGCGCGCCCAGGCGCTGCCGCAGGTGCCGACGCTGTCGGAAGGGGGGCTGAACCGCTTCGAGGTGCTGACCTGGTATGGCCTGTTCGTGCCTGCCAGGACGCCCAGGGCCATCGCCAGCAAGATCAGCGACGAAGTCAGCGTAGCCCTGAAGGATCCTGGGCTGCGCGCCAAGTTCGCCGAGCAGGGCTTCACTATCCTCGGCACCAGTCCCGAACAGTTTGGCAAGTTCATGGCCACCGAAGTCCCCAAGTGGGCCAGCGTGGTGAAGAGCGCCGGCATCCAGCCCGAGTGAGCGGCGCCTGGCCTTTATCCGATTCCGCAATCCAGGAAAAGTAGTATGGAAACCCAGAAGAAGAGCATCATCGGACCTTGCATCCGCCTGCATCCCGCGGACAACGTGTTGGTAGCCCGCATGAACGTGGCCATCGGCGCGCAAGTGCCGGGGGAAACCTGGGGCGTGCGCAGCCAGGTGCCCGCCGGCCACAAGATCGCCGCCCGCTTGATCAAGGCCGGTGAGCCGATCCTGAAGTACAACGTGTGCATCGGTTTTGCCGCGGCCGATATCCAGCCGGGCAGCTACGTGCATTCGCACAACGTCAGCTTCCAGGAATACGAGCGGGACTACGCCTTCGGCCGCGACTACCAGCCCGTGGTCCCGGTCGAGGCCGGCCGGCAGGCGAGCTTCGACGGCATCGTGCGCGCCGACGGCCGGGTGGGCACGCGCAACTATCTCGGCATCCTTTCCACGGTGAATTGCTCGGCTACCGTTGTACGCAAGATAGCGGAGTGGTTCACGGCGGAGCGGCTGGCAGATTTCCCCAACGTCGATGGCGTGGTGGCGTTCAGTCACTCGCTGGGCTGCGGCATGGAGATGTCCGGCGAGCCGATGGATCTGCTGCGCCGGACCATGGCCGGCTATGCGCGCCACGCCAACCTGGGCGCCGCGCTGATCGTGGGGCTGGGCTGCGAACGCAACCAGCTCAACGGCCTGCTCGACACGCAGTCTCTGCAACCTGGCCCCTTGCTGCGTACCTTCGTCATGCAGGAAAGCGGCGGCACGCGCCAGACCATTGAGGCCGGCATTGCCGCGGTCATGGAACTGCTACCGCAAGTCAATCGCGTGGAGCGCCGTCCGGTGCCGGCCAGCCACCTGACCGTGGGCCTGCAGTGCGGCGGCTCGGACGGGTTTTCGTCCATCACCGCCAATCCGGCGCTGGGCGCGGCCGTGGATCTGCTGGTGCACCACGGCGGCACCGCCATCCTGTCGGAGACGCCGGAAATCTATGGGGTGGAGCACACGCTGACGCGCCGTGCCGCCAGCCGCGCAGTCGGCGAGAAGCTGCTGGAACGCGTGCGCTGGTGGAAGGAGGACTATTCCGTCGGACGCGATGTGCAGATCAACGGCGCCGTCAGCCCGGGCAACCAGATGGGCGGCCTGGCCAACATCTTCGAGAAGTCACTGGGCTCGTCGATGAAGGGCGGTACAGGTCCGCTGATGGAGGTGTACCGCTACGCCGAGCCGGTCACGCAGCACGGGCTGGTATTCATGGACACGCCGGGCTACGACCCGGTCTCGGCCACCGGCCAGATCGCCGGCGGCGCCAACCTGATCGCCTTTACCACCGGACGCGGCTCGATGTTCGGCGCCAAGCCTGTCCCCAGCGTCAAGCTGGCCACCAATTCGCCGATGTATCGCCGGCTGGAGGAAGACATGGACCTGAATTGCGGCACGATTCTCGACGGCGAGAAAACCATTGAGCAGGTCGGCGAAGAGATCTTCCAGTTGATGCTGCGTACCGCTTCGGGCAAGGCGTCGAAGAGCGAACTGCTTGGGCTCGGGGACAACGAATTCGTGCCCTGGCATATCGGCATCATGAGCTGATTTCCGACATACGGGAACAGCCAGAAGGAAAGTAGTCATGTGGCAACCAAGTGCACGCTACCCCGATCCCCGCATCCAGGTGCTGGAACCGGAGTTCGAGAAATACCGGATCGCCTACGCCGCCGTGGAGCAGATCGCAACTGGATTCCGCTGGGCGGAAGGGCCAGTCTGGTTCGGCGATGGCCGCTTTTTGTTGTGGAGCGACATTCCGAATAACCGGATGATGAAGTGGGAAGAGGAGACTGGCGCGGTCAGCGTGTACCGGCAACCATCCGGCTACGCCAATGGCAACACGCGCGACCGGCAAGGGCGGTTGATCACATGCGAGCACGGCGGCCGCCGCGTTGTGCGCACCGAATATGACGGCAGCCTCACGGTGCTGATCGACAGCTTTGAGGGAAAGCGCCTCAATTCGCCCAACGACGTCGTCGTCAAATCCGACGGCTCCATCTGGTTCACCGATCCGCCCATGGGGATACAGGGCAATTACGAAGGTCGCGCCGCGACCCCGGAACTGCCGCATTCGGTCTACCGGATCGACGCCGGCTCGGGCTCGCCGACCGTCATGACAACGGAACTGAAGGGGCCTAACGGCCTGTGCTTCTCGGCCGACGAGCGCATCCTGTACGTCATCGAGTCGCGCGGGACGCCCGGGCGCAAGATCTGGGCCTATGACGTCGTCGACAGTGGCACGCGCATCGCCAACGGAAGGATCCTGCTTGATGCGGGCGCAGGAACCCTCGACGGTATGCGCTGCGATGTTCACGGAAACCTCTGGTGTGGCTGGGGCATGGGCAGCGACGATCTTGACGGCGTCATGTGCGTGTCACCCGCAGGAAGACTGATCGGGCGCATCGCACTTCCGGAACGCTGTGCCAATCTTTGTTTTGGCGGACCAATGCGCAATCGCCTCTTTATGGCTTCTTCCCAGTCGATCTATGCCTTGTATGTCAACACGCAAGGCGCCGTCGGCGGCTGAATCTCAGTCTTTTGGCACTCAATTAATTCGCAAATAATTTTTTTGTAATTTTATTTACAAATAGTATAGGTTTTTGGAGGCAATGATGTCTGGAAAGTATCGCTATGTAGTAGCCGGGTTACTATTTTCGGCCGGGATGATCAACTACATGGATCGCGCAGCGCTGGGCGTCGTTGCACCGATTATTAGCAAAGAGCTGGACATTTCCCCGTCGGAGCTCGGCATTGTCTTTAGCAGCTTCTTTTTTGGCTATTCCATCTTTGCTTTTGTCGGCGGACATCTTGCCGACCGCTACGGGCCCAAGCGCGTTTTTTCCTGGGCGATGGGCGGCTGGTCACTGGTGTGTGGACTCACCGCCGCCGTGACCGGCTTCACGACCCTGCTGGTGACGCGTGCGCTATTTGGTTTCGGCGAAGGGCCGATGAATTCGACCACCAACCGGACCATTACCAACTGGTTCCCGCGTAGTGAAACCGGCCGAATGATCGGCTTTTCCTTCTCGGGGCAAACGCTCGGCAGTGCCATTGCCGGCCCGATTGTGGGACTGGTGGCAATCGCTTTCGGGTGGCGTATTTCCTTTGTCGTGATTGCGCTGATTGGCTTGATCTGGATCGTCTTCTGGCGCTTCTTCGTTACCGATAGCCCGGTACAGAGCCGCCGTGTGGGCGCGGACGAATTGCGTCTGATCGAAGAGAGCCGCAGTGCCGCGCACCCAGCCGACGACGGCGACCGCGGAACGACGCTGCGCGAGCATCTGTTCAAGCCCAGCGTACTGGCGCTGGGCACCGGCTTGTTTGCCGTGAACTACACACTGTTCATTTTTGTATCGTGGCTGCCGAGCTATTTCACCAATGCCCTGCACCTTGACCTGAAACAGATGAGCATGCTGAGCACGATTCCCTGGGCGTGCGGCGCAATCGGCTATTTCGGCGGCGGCCTCGTGGGCGATTTCATCTACAAGCGCATGAAGAACCCGCTGAATGCACGCAAGCTCTCTGCGGTCGTGCCGCTCGCCTTGTCCGCAGTCGCCATGCTCGTAGTGAGTTTCGCTACGCAGACAGCGACAGCAGTGGCTCTGGTGGCGGCTGCGGTGCTGTTCCTGACCGCCGCCTCTCAGTCTTGCTGGGCCCTGATGCACGAACTCGTTCCGGGGAAGCATCTGGGCGGCGTCAGTGGCTTTGTGCACCTCATGGGCAATATCTCCGGCATCATCGGCCCCACCGTAACAGGCTTCGCGGTTCAGTACTTCGGAGGCTACGGCAGCGCCTTCGCGCTTGGCGCAACCATCGACGTGGTGGGCGTACTGGCCATGGTATTCGTGATCAATGGCCGCGCCACACAGAGTCAACCGGCGGTGAGCAGGTCCGCTGCATAGCTTGCGTTCACCGCTGCCTCAGCAAGGATGGCGGCTGTCCATCCTTCCCGTCAGAGGTGCCGGCTTGCATAAGCAGGCCGACCACACACCATTTTGGATAAGTACATGAAGCGGATTTTGATTACCGGTGCTGCCGGCCACATCGGCCGTGCGCTGCGCAAAGGGTTGCAAGGGCAGTACGAACTGATACGGCTTGCCGATGTCGCATCCCAGGCGCCTGCCGCTGCCGGCGAGGAAGTCGTGACGGCTGACATTACCGACATCGAACAGCTAGCGCATGCGATGCAGGGAATCGATTGTGTCGTTCACCTGGCCGGCATTCCCGACGAGGACACATGGGACCGTATTCGCCGCCTGAACATTGAAGGCTGCTACAACGTGTTCGAGGCGGCCCGCATGGCTGGCGTCAAACGCGTGATTTTTGCCAGCTCGAATCATGCTGTTGGCTTTCATCGCCGTGATCGGATGATCGATGACCGAGTCATGCCGCGACCGGACAGCCGCTATGGTCTGTCCAAAGTATTTGGCGAAGCGCTTGGCCGTCTCTACGCGGACAAATATGGCCTGTCAGTGGCTTGTCTGCGTATCGGGTCATTCCGTCCAGACGACCAACCCACGGTGGAACGCCACCTTTTCTCTTGGATCAGTCATCGAGACATGGTGCAGTTGACGCGCCGGGCGATAGATGCTCCGAAGTACCACTTCCTGATCGCATATGGCGTGTCCGCCAATGCCAGAAATCGTTGGGACAACGCCAACGTACGCTTCCTTGGCTATGTACCAGAGGATGATGCGGAGCGATCCGGTGCTGGCGTCCTGGAATCCGGTGTCCGTGAGGATAAGCGCGAAGCTCTGTTCCACGGCGGTTTTGGTTGTCTTGTCGAATTTGCGGGACGGCTTGAGGATATCGATTGAACGTGTACTGTTGGGTCGATAATCGCCTCGGTATGGTGTCTTCCTTGATACGCTCGCTATCTTTGAACGGGCACTGCGCGTCGCTCCTCCGGGCCATGCCCCGCACTGACTGAGCTGAACGCGCATTGGCTCAGTCCGCTATTACGCAGTCCCGCCGCCACCCCGTTGATGGTGCGGCGGGATTGAAGCTGAGCCGCCCGCTGCTGCAGCGCAATTCGCGCTCACGCACAATCTGCATACGTCAATACATCCTTAACACCGCGCCGCCGGATCCAGGCGGCGGCGCGTCCCTCCGCAATGCGTCGTCCCGTCTCCGGTCCTTTTTGTGCTAACTGCACCTCGACACAGAATTGTCATGTCGTCATCTAATACTGGTCGCGCCTCACGCAAGAACAACTCCCTCACATTATTCCGACCGCCTTGATCAAAAGGGCAGGTCCCAACATTCTGGACCAGGAATGGCAACGTTCCAATCAACTCGCTGTATTCTTGTTTTACCCGCGGTCGCATCGGCCTGCATACTGACGGCATGCGGCGGAGACGGCAGCACCAGCGCTGGCACCAGCACGGACCCGGGCCAGGGCCAGGGCCAGGGCACGCAGTCCATTGCCGGCGTCGTCGCGACCAGCGGCTTCATCCCCGGCAGCGCGACCGAGCCCACGCTGAAACCCGGGTACTATCAGGGCGCCCTGGTCTGCGCTGACGCCAATGAAAACGGCAAGTGTGAGAGCTCGGAGAATCCGGCTACCACCGACGCGCATGGCGCCTTCAAGCTGAACGTCAGCGGCCCCACTTCGTTGATCGCCGATATTGGTACCTCGGCCGTGAACACGGGGACGCGCGCGCCCGTCACCAGCCGGATGGTGCTGCGCGCCTCGCTGGATCAGGTGAATGAACAGATCGGCGGGGGTGTCGTGATCAGCCCCTTGTCGAGCGAGGTGGAGCGCCTCGTCGAGGCGAACGGCACGAGCTATGCGATTGAGAAGGCCAACCTGGCCCAGCGCCTCGACGTCGGCATCGATGCGGTGCTGGCAGACATCGGCTCGGCGTCGGGGACGGCGGCCGCGCCGTGGATGCGAACGCCGGAAGCACTGCGCGCATTCCCGATGGCCGCGCGCGTGATTGAAGGGGCCGGGACGATGCAGTTGCGCGAAGGCTTCCACCTGACGACGGATGGATGGGCCCCGAACGACGATCTCAGCTGAACGGAGCCTGCCTGCCATGTCAGAGACTACGCTCGCCCTAATCAACTTCCCTCCCGCGCTGCGCGACTGGATCACGCAGGGGCTGCAGCGCGGCGGCGCGCCCGGCGAAATGGCGCAGGCCCTGGCCTCGCAGGGCTACGATCCGCTGGTCGCGCGCGAGCTGGTGGCTGCCTTCGAGCGCGCGTACCGCGACGGCGCGCCCTTGCCGCGGAACAGCATCACGGTGTCCCGCGGCAAGCCGACGGCTCCTGGCGTGCGCCTGGCGCGACTGGGACGAGGCACGCTGCTCGGCGCCACCGATCGCGAGGTACGCGTGCTGTCGCGCATGGACAATCCGGCGGTCGCCGTGCTCGAAGGCGTGCTCAGCCATGACGAATGCGACGCGCTGGTCGCGATGGCGCAGCCGCGGCTCGTGCCCTCCACTACGGTCGATCCTTCGACGGGTTTCACAGTGGTTAGCGACGAGCGCACCAGCCACGGCATGTTCTTCCGGCTGCAGGAAAACGCGCTGGTGGCGCGCATCGACCAGCGCATCTCCGCGCTGATGCGGCTGCCAGTGGAGAACGGCGAAGGCTTGCAGGTGCTGCGCTATGGCGTGGGCGCGCAAAGCACGCCGCACTACGACTTCCTGATGCCAACCAACGCGGCCAACCGGGCTTCGCTGGCGCGCAGCGGGCAACGGGTCAGCACGTTGGTCGTGTATCTCAACGATGTCGACGCCGGCGGCGAGACCACGTTTCCCGAGATCGGCTTCGCGGTTTCGCCGCGCAAGGGCAATGCGGTGTATTTCGAGTACTGCGATGCGGCCGGTCAACTCGACGGCAGGACGCTGCACGCGGGGGCGCCAGTGCAGGCCGGCGAGAAATGGGTCGTCACTAAATGGATGCGGCAGCGGCGCTTCGTGCCCGCCGGCGGAAAGGATCGTGTGTCCAGTTAGTGGCCGAGATAGAGCGCACTTGCACGATGGCGATCAACAAGCTCAGCGCAAGCATGATCGGGAACAACGGCAGCGGTGCCTTGGCCGCCTTGTCCGCTGCTTTGATGGCCTGTGCCTGCTCGCGCAGGCACAGGCCGAGGCCCGGTGCGGTCCGGCCGGTTTTCAACGTCTTCGGGATGCCCGCAAATCGGTGGTATGCTTTCGCGCACGCCACGCGTGTCGCTCTGCCGCCCGCCAAAGCGATGCCCATTTCGATGTCAGTCCGATGCGCCGCACGACGCCCCTGCCAGGCCCTTCTTCAGCTACCCAAGCAGACTCCGGCTTTCCAGGCTCTCCGCCAGAGGTACAGGAGCGCCAGGGCGGCGCGGCAATAACCGGCGAATCGTCCCGTTCGCAACGTGCCTACTTCAGCCTGCGGGACGACATCTTTGCGTTCCGGCTGTTGCCTGGCGACCGCTTTTCCGAGAACGATGTCGCGGAGCGGTTCGGCATCTCCCGTACGCCGGTACGCGAGGCGCTGCTGCGCCTGCAGTCCGAAGGACTGGTGCGCGGGCACTTCCGCAACGGCTGGGAGGTGGTGCCGATCGACCTGGCGCGCTTCGAGGCACTTTATGACCTGCGCACCTTGCTGGAGACCCATGCCGCCATGCGCCTGTGCCAGCAGCCGGTGTCGCCGCGCGTGGATCGCGCGTGCCTGGAGGTGCTGGCAGCCACGTGGCAAGTCCCGCCTGCCGAACGCCTGACCGACGGCAACCAGGTTGCCGACCTGGACGAGGCGTTCCACCGAGCCATCGTCTGCGCCGCGGGTAATCCGGAGGCAGCCGCGGTACATCAACAGGTCACGGACCGCATCCGGATCATCCGGCGCCTCGATTTTGCCTACGGCGAGCGCATCGCCCTCACGTATGAGGAGCACGCCAATATCCTCACGGCGCTGCTGGCCTGTGATGGCGCGCGGGCGGTCGAGTTGTTGACCGGCCATATCGAAGAAGGGCGCGTCGAGGTCAGCCGCCTGACCACCGAACGGCTGGAACAAGCCCGCACCAACCTCGAGCGCCCGCTTGCCACCGACGCACCGCCGCGTCGCAGGCGCTTCGGGTAAGCCCCAATATGGTGCCGTCGGCGCCATAATTTTTCCCACTTCCCGTTACCTTCCCCTGTCGGGGAATTCCCCGCTATCGCTAGCAACGCCTTGACCGGCGCGGCATCGCTTGCCCTGCAGTAGTGGCAGGGGATGGCGTGGCACAGGCCTTGCGTTGTGTTCCGTGAATTTTATGTATACATAATTTCCGGAGCACATTGTGACATTTCATCGGAACCCCATCCGCGGCAGCCGCGGCATGGCGGTCGCGCCGCACGCCCTGGCTTCGCAGAGTGCACTGGCGATCCTGCGCGAAGGCGGAAACGCCGTCGAAGCGATGATCGCGGCCGCGGCCACGATCGCGGTTGCCTACCCGCATATGAACAGCATCGGCGGCGACAGCTTCTGGCTGATCGCGCGCCCGAATGAGGCGCCCCGCGGCCTCGAAGCGTGCGGTGCGGCGGCAGGGGCTGCCAGCATCGAGCGCTACCGTGAAGCGGGCCTCGCGACGATCCCGTTCCGCGGCGGGATGGCGGCCAACACAGTCGCCGGGACGGTGTCCGGCTGGCATGCCGCGCGCACCTGGTCGCGCGAGACGCTGGGCGGGCGCATGCCGCTGTCGCGGCTGCTTGCCGATGCCATCGGCTATGCCCGCCACGGCGTTCCGGTCACGCATAGCCAGGCGGCCTGCATTGCGGCGAGGGCCCATGAGCTCTCTGGAATAACCGGATTTGCCGAGACGTTCCTGGCGGGCGGCGTGCCGCCGCTTGCCGGTGCGCGTTTTTGCCAGCCGCGCCTGGCTGCCACGCTGGAGCAACTGGCGGAAGCGGGGCTTGACGATTTCTACCGGGGCGACCTGGCCCGCAGCATTGCGCAGGACCTGGCCGCCGTCGGCAGCCCGCTCAGCCTGCAGGACCTCGCCGGACACCGCGCGGTATGGAAGGCGCCGCTGGTGCTGGCGCACTCGCGCGGCCGCGTCTATAACATGCCGCCACCCACTCAGGGGCTGGTGTCGCTGCAGATCCTGGGCCAGCTGGACCGCCTGCTCGATCTGCTGCCGGCGAGCGCCATGGCATCGACTGGCGCGCCCTACGTCCATGCCTGTGTCGAGGCAACCAAGCAGGCCTTTCTGGCCCGCGACCGCCATATCACCGATCCCGCGTACATGGACGTGGATCCACGGGACCTGCTTGCGCCGGCCTGGCTCGATGCCGCGGCCGCGCGGGTCCGGCCCGACCAGGCGCTGCCGTGGGGAGAGGGCATGGGGCCAGCGGATACGGTCTGGATGGGCGTGGTCGACGCGGAGGGCGTCGCGGTCAGCTTTATCCAGAGCATCTATCACGAGTTCGGCAGCGGCGTCGTGCTGCCTGCCTCCGGCATCAACTGGCAGAACCGCGGCTGCAGCTTCTCGCTGGATCCCGCCGCGCGCAACCCGCTGATGCCGGGGCGCAAACCGTTCCACACGCTGAACCCGGCCCTGGCGCGCCTGGCCGACGGCCGCACGCTGGTCTACGGAAACATGGGCGGCGACGGCCAGCCCCAATCGCAGAGCGCAGTGTTCTCGCGCATCGTGCATTTCGGCATGAACCCGCAGGCCGCGATCGACGCCCCCCGCTGGCTGCTGGGCCGCACTTGGGGCCAGACCACCGACACGCTCAAGCTCGAGTCGCGCTTTCCGCAGGCGACCTGCGACGCTTTGCGCACACTTGGCCACGAGATCGAGCTCTTGCAGCCGTATGACGAAACCATGGGCCATGCCGGCGCCATCGTGCTGCACCCCAGCGGGCTCTACGAAGGTGGCGCCGATCCCCGCAGCGATGGCGCCGTTGCCGCCTGGTAATCCGCGCCGGGATGCCGCTTGCCAATGCGCCTCGCGCGGCAGGTCCCGGTCTTCTACGCAGTTCCCCTTGTCCGATCCCCGAAGCTGGTCTGAAGGAGTAGTCCGATGAATACCGTTGCAGAGAACGCATCAACAGGTACCGCCCTAGCCTTGCCGGCGGCGCGCGAGCGCTGGATACAACTGGCGCTTGGCATGCTGTGCATGATGGCGATTTCCAGCCCGCAGTATGTCTGGACGCTGTTTACAAAACCGCTGGCCGCCAAGCTGGGGGTTCCGCTGTCTGAGTTGCAGGTCACGTTCTCGTTGCTGATCGTGCTGCAGACATTCTTCTCGCCGTTCCAGGGCGCGCTGATTGAACGCTTCGGGCCGCGCCGGCTGATTGCGCTTGGCACGGTGCTGTCGGGACTGAGCTGGGTACTGGCGGCGCAAACGCACAGTGTGGGGCTGCTGTACCTGACCTATGGCGTCGTGGGCGGCCTGGGCACGGGCATTGTCTACGTCGGGGTCGTCGGGCAGATGGTGCGCTGGTTCCCGGACCGGCGCGGGCTTGCCGTGGGCATGGTCGCAGCGGGATACGGCATGGGTGCCATCGCCACGACCTTTCCGATCGCCTCGGCACTGGCCCAGAAGGGACTGGAGGCCACGTTGTGGCAGTTCGGCCTTCTCTTTGCCGTGATCGGCTTCGTTGCCTCGCAAGGTCTTCGTTCGCCGCAGGGCGTGGTGCTGCCCGAACATATTGCGACGCGCACCGGTGCCAGGGCCGCCGCCGACGTCCCAACCCGCGAGATGCTGCGCACGCCGCTGTTCTGGCTGCTCTTTGCCATGATGACGATGATGTCCACCTCAGGACTGATGGTGACATCGCAGATGGCGACCTTCGCGAAGGACTTCGGCGTTGCCGGCGTGACTGTGCTCGGCATGGCCGCGCTGCCGCTGGCGTTGACGCTGGACCGGTTCACCAACGGACTGACGCGCCCGCTGTTTGGCTGGGTATCCGACCGCTGGGGCCGGGAGAACACCATGTGCTTCGCCTTCGCGCTGGAAGGCGTGGCGATGGCGCTGTGGCTGCTGACGCGCGAGAATGCGGTGCTGTTCGTGCTGCTGTCCGGCGTGGTGTTCCTGGGCTGGGGTGAGATCTTTTCGCTCTTTCCTTCCACGCTGACCGATACCTTCGGCACGCGCTATGCCACGACCAACTACGGCTGGCTCTATATCTCCCAGGGCATCGGGTCGATCCTGGGCGGACCGCTCGCTGCGCTGATGCACGAAAAGCTCGGTAGCTGGATGCCCGTGTTTGGTGTTGCCATCACCCTCGACATTGCGACTGCATTGCTCGCGATCGCGGTTCTCAAGCCGGCACGGCGACGGTATCTCAGATAACAGCTGGCTGGCGATCCTGATTTCTCTTTCATAACGATCAAAAATTTTCACCATGCCAGCCTCGATTGGCGGGCTGTACTTCAGAACCATCTGACCTTATCTATGCGCTTAAAAAGATATTCTTTCGGGATCCGATTCGCGGCAAATGCGATGGCATTACTTTCTGGAATCCTGCCATTCACGGCATATTCTGCCGAGAAATCCTTCAATATTATGGAGTCTTCGGTCGCAGACATTCATCAAGCGCTGAGGAGCGGAAGCCTGAGTTGCCATGGGCTGGTCCAGCGATATCTGGACCGGATTCACGCATATGACAAGCAAGGTCCCGCCTTGAATGCCATGCTCTACATGAATCCAGATGCGCTGGCCCAGGCAGATGAAATGGATCGCGAATTCCACCGCAGCGGAAAATTGAAACCACTGCAGTGCATCCCAACGGTGCTGAAGGACAATTACAACACGGCCGACATGCCGACCACCGCTGGCTCGGCTTCGCTGGCGGGTTCGCGGCCCACTGAAGACGCATTCGTGGTGGGCCGGCTGAAGCGGAGTGGCGCCGTGATTCTCGGCAAGACCAATCTTCAGGAATTCGCGCTGGGCGGGGTGACGGTCAGTTCGTTGGGCGGACAGACCAAGAATCCCTACGACCTCAAACTGACCCCGGGCGGATCGAGCGGCGGCACCGGGGCGGCACTGGCTGCCAATTTCGCCGCCATCGGCACCGGCTCGGATACGGCAAATTCGCTGCGCTCCCCGGCTTCCAACAATAGCCTAGTGTCGATTCGGCCTACGCTTGGACTGGTCAGCCGCTCGGGTATTGTGCCGGTTTCCTTCACGCAGGACGAGGCAGGCCCGATCACGCGTTCGGTGGCTGATGCCGCCCGCATGCTGGACGTCATGGCGGGGTACGATCAAGCCGATCCGGTGACCGCAATGAGCTGGGGCCATATCCCCGGGACCTATACGGCATACCTGGATAAAAACGGACTGAAAGGCGTGCGCATCGGTGTGATGCAATCCCTGTTCGGGACCGGGACCGATCACGAGGAAGTCAATCGCGTCATGGCACATGCGATTGACGTGCTGAAGAAAAAGGGAGCGGTCATGGTACCGGTCTCGACACCCGAGCTGGATACCGACAAGCTGAACGGCCAGCTCGATGTTCAGAAATACGAATACAAGAGCGTCATGAACCAGTACCTGAAGGATGTCGGAAGCAAGGCTCCCGCACATTCGCTGGACGACATCGTCGCCAGTGGGAAAACGCATCCGAGCCTGAGCAAATTCCTGCAGTCCGCCAAAGGCATCGAGAATGGCCTGAATGAGCCTGATTACAAGGACCGGCTGGTAAAGATCGACGCGCTCAAGATCCGGCTTGCCAACGTGATGGCGGAGAACCACCTCGATGCCATGATCTATCCACATCAGAAGCGGCTGCCCGTGCCGATCGGAGAGTATGACCAAAGAGAACGCAACGGCATTCTGGCTTCGCTGACCGGATTCCCGGCAGTGGTGGTGCCTGCCGGGTTCTCTTCTCCCACCGAGGAGGCCCCGCGCGGCGTGCCCGTCGGCCTGGAGTTTCTCGGTCGCCCGTGGAGCGAACCGCAACTCATCCGATACGCGTATGGTTTCGAGCAGGCGGCCCGCGCACGCAAGATGCCTGCTTCCACCCCGGGCCTGGCGCGCAACGACTGAGAATCCGCTTTTATCAAAGAGATGGCCCGCTCTGGTGCGCTCCGCCTGGCGCCTGCAAGAGCGCGGCCTGTCCCTTATGCCAACGGCGCTTGCCGGCGGAAATCGCGCCCAGCACGCCTGAGGAGTTCCTGGACCTCTCCCGCCGCGAGACGGTCAAGTGGGCCAGGATCGTGAAATTCTCCGGTGCCAGGATCGATTAAAGGAAATCCCCGTAAGTATTTGCTGCCGGCGTGGTCCCCGATGGCGTGTGCATGCCCGCTGCGTTCAGTTCAGGTGCACGTTTGCGGCTTTTACGAGTTTGCCCCACTTTGCTACGTCGTTTTGCATCAGTGCCGCCAGCTGCTTCGATGTGCCACCTTCCAGGATGACGCCCTGACTTGCCAGCTGCGAAACCAGGTCCGGAGATGCAACGGCCTTTTGCACCTGCGCGTTGAGCAGCTCCACGATCTCCTTCGGCGTGCCGGCCGGTGCCAGTAGCGCGAACCAGTTCTTGGCTTCGAATCCCGGCAACCCGGCTTCGCTCAGCGTCGGGATATCTGGACTCGTGGGCAGGCGCTTGGTCCCGACCACCCCCAGTGCCTTGAGCTTGCCGGCTTTCACCAGCGGCATGGACGACGGAACGCTGTCGAAGAACACCGAGACATTGCCGGCAAGCAGATCGGACATGACGTTATTGCTGCCCTTATAAGGGACATGCAGTATGTCGACACCCGTGGATATCTTGAACATTTCCAGTTCAAGGTGCGACAGCGTGCCGTTTCCCTGCGAAGCGGCGCTCAACTGCCCGGGCCTGGCTTTGGCCAACGCGATCAGTTCTTTCACCGAATTCGCCGGGACCGAAGGGTTCACGACCAGCATATGGGGTACATGGCCTACCAGCGATATCGGCGTGAAACTCTTCAGGATATCGAAGCTGAGTTTGCTGTAGAGGTTGGATGCGATGGCAAGCGAACCGGACGCCAGTAGCAGTGTGTAGCCATCGTGCGCCGCCTTGGCGACGACGTCTGCGCCGATGGTGCTGCCTGCACCAGGCCGGTTCTCCACCGTCACTGGCTGACCCAGTCCTTCAGACAACTTCTGGGCAATCGCTCTACCCAGGACATCCGTTGCACCGGCCGGCGGAAATGGGACCACCAGTCTGATTGGCTTGGATGGATATGCCTGCGCCTGCGCAGTACCAGCACCGAAAGCCAGTACGCAAATGGACAGCGCCAGGGCTGCCCCACGTACAACTACTTTCTTCATCGGACGCTCCCGAAAGATCAAACTCCACTGAGGCTGCAACCAGTTTGCAGCGGCAGCATCCGACGCAACGTCCGTGCCAGATCCTCTGCGGCCATGGGCCCTCATGGAGTTCGCTCACATGTGCACCACCTGCTTCGTCAGGCAGCGATGAGCCTGCGTATTCCGGGATGCGCGATCGACGATTTCGGCGGGTGAGTCTGGCCTCGGTTTTTGCCAAGGACGGCGTTGGCATGGACTCATATCAATCTCGCGCGCACGCGTGCCGAGAACTGGTCGAGCAGGAACACCACGATGAAGATCGCAATCAGGATGGTGGCAACATGGCCGTACTGGAACATGTCGAAGCGGCCTTTGAGTTCCTGTCCGATTCCGCCGGCGCCGACCAGTCCGATGACAGTCGCCATGCGAACGTTCCGATCCAGGATGTAGAGCGTATAGGCCGTGTATTGCGGCAGTACCTGCGGCATTACCGCGTACCACAGCGTCTTGAGTTTTCCCGCGCCGATGGCTTCCAGCGCCTCCTGTGGCTTGTTGTCGGCGTGCTCGATGTCCTCCGCGTAGAACTTGCCGAGAAAGCCGGCCGCATGCAGGCTCAGCGCCAGCACGCCGGCGATCGGACCGAAGCCGTAGGCCAGGACCAGGAACAGGGCGACGATCAGTTCCGGCGCAGACCGCAACAGGCTGATCGAGGCGCGCGCCAGCGTGTAGGTGAACCGGTTCGGCGTGTAGTTGCGCGCGGCGAGGCAGGCCAGCGGCATCGACAACAGGACCGACAGCACGGTGCCCCAGATGGCGATCTCGACGGTCTCAACCATCTTCACGAAGACGGTCCACAAATAGCCCATCGGCCTGACCAGGTACTCGGTGCGCTCCAGCCTGGTTTCCCATTGCAGGGATTGCGGATTCAGGTGCTGTTCGCGGTTCTCCTGGATTTCGATATGGGAGAACATGGGCAAGTGCCGGCGATCGAGCCCGGGCAAGCGCGCCACTTCTTCCCTTTCGCCAAGCGCCGGGGGCCACATCGACTCGGCCACGCGCGACAGGCCGCGCACCACCTGCGAGTCAGGGCTCAGGCCAAGCAGGTTGCCCACGGCTTGCCCCGTCATGGTCACCATGCGGTCCATTTCGGTGCGCTGGCCGGTATAGAGCAAGGCCGCCAGCAATGCCAGCACGATCAGCAAATGGCGCGCACTGTAAGGTTGGTCGAGTTTCCAGTCGGCTTGCGTGCCGGGAATGGCTGGATGGGCGGGATTGTTCATGGCGGAGTCCTTCAAGCGGCAAGCGGTAGCGAGGGGGAGGGTGCGGCTTCTTCCCAGCTGACGCCGCCATACAATCGCTCGACTACCTCATCCGTGAAATCGGCGGGTGTCCCGTCGAACACGATGCGGCCGCTGCGCATCCCGACGATGCGGTCGCCGAACTCGCGCGCCAGGTCGACCTGGTGCAAGCTGCAAAGGACAGCGCTATTGCAGGCGCGCGCGGCGTCCCGGATCAGGGTCAGGATGTCGCGAGAGATGCGGGGGTCCAGGCTGGCGACCGGCTCGTCAGCCAGGATGACTTCGGGGTCGAGCATAAAGGCGCGGGCAATGCCGACGCGCTGCTGTTGCCCGCCCGAGAGTTCGCCGGCGCGGCGCGGCAAGTGCGACGGGTCAAGGCCCACGCCGGCCAGCAGGGCGCACGCGCGTGCGCGGTACCGGGGTTCAAACCAGCCTAGCAGCGCTCGCCACATTGAAACCTCCGGCAACGCGCCGGCCAACACATTGCGCGCAACGCTCATGCGCGGGGTCAGGTTGAAATGCTGATGGATCATGGCAACCCGGCGGCGCAGCTGGCGCTCGGTGGCGCGGGTCAGCTCGATGCCGTCGATTGCCACGCCGCCCGTGCCTGGTCTCATCAAGCCGTTGACGGCGCGCAGCAGCGTCGATTTGCCCGCGCCCGACGGCCCGAGCACAACGCAGAATTGCCCGCGCGGCACCGACAGGCTGACGTCGGACAAGGCCGCCGTACCATCGGGCCAGACCTTGGATACGCTATCGAAGTCGATCATCAGTGCGCACCGGCCTTCATGATGATGTCGGCCTTGACCTGGTCGGTCACCAGCTCGAACATCTTGCCCGCGGCCGCCATGTCGGTTTCGCTCACCTTGGAGGTATAGCCGTCGACCTTGCTGCCGCCATAGCCGCGGATCTGATCCTTGGTGATGCCGGGCAGCTTGTTGATGTTGTTGAAGGCATCGCGCAGCCTGGCCTTTACGCCGTCGCTCAGTTTCGGATGCATGGCGAGCGGCGGATAGGGAATCGGCGCGCTCTTCGCCACCACCTTGATCCTGGCGGGATCGATGGCCTTTGCGTTGGCTGCTTTCTCGAAGGAATCGAACGAGGCGCCACCGGCATCGACCAGGCCTTCGGCCAGGGCCTTGAGCACATTGGCGTGGCTGCCGGCCATGCTGATCATGGCAGCGTCCCTGGCCGGCCGGACACCGGATGAAAGCATCATGGCCACGGGCACATTGAAGCTCGACGTCGAGTTGACATCGCCGAGCGCGATCTTCTTGCCCTTCAGGTCCCGGATCCGCTCGATGCCGGCATCGGCGCGGGCGAAAATGCCCGAGTAGTACACCGACTGGCCGTCGCGCACGGCGAGCGCCAGCAACTCCGCGCAGCCGCGGGCGCGGGCCTGCAGATAGCTGGCCGGGCCATACCACGCGATATCGGCGGCGCCATTGCACATCGCCTCGACCACGGCGCCGTAGCTCTGTCCGATCTTGATATCGAATTTCAGTCCCGTGGCCTGGCTGATGGCGCCGAAGATGGGCTCGAAATCCTTCTTCGTGCCATCCTCGGTGCCGCCGTCGGCCGGAATCAGCACGACGCGCAACGGGCTGGCCGCGCTGCCATCGTGCTGCGCCTGCGCGAATACGGTCGCGCTGCCGGCCAGGCCGGCGCAGGCCAATGCGATTGCCGTGATGGTCCGGATGCAAAATCGGCGGTACATGGTGATAGGTCCTTCCCTCGGTGGTATAGCCGCCGCCGTCGGCGGCGAATGGACAAGCGGCCTGCACCAAGGCAGGCCGCCCGCTCAATAGTCAAAGAAAATTAGCAGGTGCCGGAAATCACGCGGCGGGCATGGCCATGGCCGGATCGCTGACGCTGTCCTTGCCGGTTTCCAGACGGCCGGCAAAGCGTCGCAGGTAGCTCGCGTCGTCCGCGCGCACGACGCTGAAGTCATACCAGCGCGCGCTCCTTTCCAGCGACCAGCGCTCTTCCACGACCTCGCCGCCCGGGGGTACGGTCAGCGTCCACGGGCCATCGTTGCGGTACGCGTTGGACTGTACCGTGACGGTGCACGCGGCGTTGCCGGTGTTGCGCATATGCAGGTACAACTGGCCGTTCTTCGGGTCGTAGCAGACCTGGCACTCCGGCTGCGCGCCGCTGGCGGCCGCGGTGCCGGTGAAATGCCGGACGAAGCCGTTCGGCCCGAGCACCCACAGGTCGTACTTGCCGTTGTCCGCGACGACGTCCCACGCGTCCGACAGGGTCTTGTCCGCTTCCACGGTGTAGCGTCGCGGGATGCGGTCCAGGTGCAGCTTGTCGTAGACATGAAACACCGCGCCCTGCATGCCGCTGTTGGCGAACAGCAGGGTCACGCTGCGGCCCCCACTGTCGACGCGCGCGCTGGTGTGCAGCTCATAGGGCAGGGCGCGCGAGAAGCGGGTGCCGATTTCCTGGAACAGCGGCTGTGGCGTGGCGGGCGGAGTCGGCGCCGGCATGGTCTTCTGCTGGGCTTCGATGATCGCGTAGTCGCTGGTATCGGGCAGTGCGGGGAATTTCGGGTCGTTAGGCGTGGCGAAATCGAAGGCCGAGGTGAGATCGCCGCTGACCGCGCGGTGCCAGGGGCTGATGGCGGGAATGGTGATGCCGAAGCGCTGCTCGAGGAAGCGGCCCACCGAGGTGTGATCGAAGGTCTGCGAATTGACCCAGCCGCCCTTGCTCCATGGCGATACCACGTACATCGGCACGCGCGGTCCCAGTCCCCACGGGCGCAGGTTGCCGCTGATGGTGTCCTGGGGATGCAGGTATTTGCGTGCCGGGTCCGAGAAATACTCGCCTTCCAGCGGCAGCGTCGACTTGCCGGCGAGCGTGCCGTCCAGGTTGTAGGAGGGCACGGCCGGCGGCGGCAGGTGATCGAACAGCCCGTCGTTCTCGTCGAAGGTCTGGAAGAACACGGTCTTGCTCCAGACCTCCGGGTTCGACGTCAGTGCGTTCAGCACCTGGGCGGTGAAGTTGCCGCCGTGCTGCGGGCTTGACGGCGCGCCCGGGTGTTCGGACTGCAGCTTGGTCGGCAGCACCCACACTACCTCGGGCAGCGTGCCGTTCATCACGTCGCGCTGCAGGTCCTCGATGGTCCACAGGCTCATGCCTTCCTTGTACAGCGGCGACTCCGGCTGCGCCGTGCGGAACGAATCGAAGGCCAGGCCACCGTGCATCGCGCCAGTCCAGTTGTCGTTCGGATCCTGGTAGATGCGCCAGCTGACGCCGGCCTTTTGCAGGACATCGGGAATCGTCGGCCAACGGAAAGACGAGCCGGCATAGGTGTAGCCCGGCGTCGGCAGCGCGCCCGTGATCCAGCAGCGCAGGTTGTTCGGCTCGGAGTCTGTATCGGTGCAGTTGACGCCGCTCTTGCCGAGTTCCGGGTTGAAGTTGGAACCCGCGAAGAAGACGATGCGGTTGGGATCCGTGCCGGTGGTGATGGAGCAGTGGTAGGCGTCGCAGATGGTGAAGGCTTCGGCCAGCGCGAACTGGAAGGGGATGTCGTCGCGCTTGTAGTAACCCATCGAGTAGGGCTTCTTGTACTTGGGCCACATGCCGAACTTGCCCTGGTTCCAGGCCGCCTGCGCATCGGAGAACGAGTGCGGCGTGCTCGGGACCAGCAGTGCGTTCATGGTCTGCTTGTCCAGGTGGAAGGGCGGGATTTCCTTCGTGCCATCCGACTGGTACCAGACCGGTTTGCCGCTTTCGAGCGGGATCGGGAAGCGGTCGCCGAAGCCTCGCACGCCTTTCATCGTGCCGAAGTAGTGATTGAAGGCACGGTTTTCCTGCATGAGGATGACGATGTGCTTGACGTCCTTGATGGTGCCTGTCTCTACCGCGGCGGGCACGGCAAGCGCGCGGCGGATGCTCGGCGGCAGCACCGTGAGCGCGGCGGCGGCACCCATGGCCTGGGTGGCGGTGCGGAGGAAATTGCGTCTGTCGTTGGATTGCATGTGGCTGACCTGTGGGCGATGGCGTGGGAAGAGATCAACAGAGGCTCAGGGGGCGCAGCGCAGCGTGTCCGCCGGCTTTTTTTGCTCGTTCGCTTGTGCCGATGAAAGTTGCTGTGACGTTGCCGTGGAGGCGGAGTCATCTCCGCCGCCGCAGCCGGCAAGCGCCGAGCTCAGTACAACGCCAGCCAGTACAGCGAGACATCTCGTTCGCAGGGTGTTCATGGAGGTTCCGTGTCGCGCGGTTGGGGATGGGGCAACACGGATGCTAGAAGACCTACATGACAATCCAGTGAATGTTGTTCAATAAAAATTGAATGTAGAATGAGCGTTACTCAAAATGTTCGAACGCAAAGATGACAGATATCAGGCGGTTCCCCTCCGGCCAACGTGCCACCGACGATGCCTCGATCCCGCAGCCGGCGCTGCCGCCCTGGCGCGCGCCGGCGTGGCGCTACATCGTCGACCTGGACGGCACGCTGATCCGCAACGGCGCCGCCATGCCGGGCGCGGCCGCGCTGCTCGAGGCGTTGCAGGGCCGCTATGCCATCGTGTCGAACAACTCCACCGACACCGCGGCCGGCATGTCGCGCAAGCTGCGCCGCATGGGCCTGCCCGTTGCACCGGAGCAACTCGTGCTTGCCGGCGAAATGGCTGTGAACTGGCTGCGCCGCACCTCCCCCGAGGCGCGGGTTCTGTTGCTGGGCAGCCCGGCATTGCGCCGCCATGCGAAGCGGATCGGTTGCCAGTTGGTGGAGCAGGGCGCTGACGTGGTGCTGCTGGCGCGCGATCCCGACTTCAACTACGGCAAGCTGGCGCTGGCGGCGAATGTGCTGCGCGCCGGCGCCAGGCTGGTGGTCACCAATCCCGATCTCAGCCATCCCGGCGACAACGGCACCTGCGTGCCGGAGACCGGTGCGCTGCTCGCCGCGCTGACAGCCTGTGCCGGCGTGGATCCCGAGTGCATCATCGGCAAGCCCGCCGATGCGCTGTTCCACGAAGGACTGCGGCGGCTGCAGGCAAGCCCGGCGCAGGCGCTGATGATCGGCGACAACCCGGCGACCGATGCCGCGGGCGCGGTCGCGATGGGCATGTCATATCTGCTGCTTGGCACCGGCTCCGGGGCCGAGGCGGAGACCCCTGCTCAGTTGCTGAATACATGGTGTGCCGGCCGCACGGCCCTGCACGCCAGGCTCAATAGCGCTTGAGCGACAGTACGTCGAAGGTGTGGCGGATGGTCTTGACCGCGCGATCGTAGTCGGTCAGCGCCAGGCACGCGATCAGCACATCGATGATCGCCAGTTGTGCCAGGCGGCTGGTCATCGCCTCCGTGCGAAAGTGGGTCTCGCGCGCCATCGTCAGCAGCACCACATCGGAGAAGGCCTGGATCGGCGATTTACCGAAGTTGGTGATGCAGATGGTGTGTGCGCCGGCCTCCTTCGCCAGTCGCGTCGCCGTCACGGTCTCATAGGTGCTGCCGGAATGCGAGATGGTCAGCACCGCGACATCCGGGCCGGTCAAGGCCGCGCTGATGACCTGCACATGCGAGTCGATCACGGCCTTGACGTTAAGGCCAATGCGCAGCATGCGGTAATGCGCATCCTCGGCGATGGTGGCCGCACTGCCGATGCCGTAGATCTCGATGCGCTTGGCCTTCTTCAGGATCTGGACCGCGCGCTGCAGCGCGCCCACGTCGAGGGTCGACTGGGTGTCGAGCAGCGTCTGCACATTGCTCTGGAAGATCTTGCGTACCACGGCGGCCGCATCGTCCTTCGGTTCCAGGTCTTCGTGAATCATCTGTACCGGCTGCACGATCTCCTGCGCCAGCACGATCTTCAGCTGCTGGAAACCGGTGGCGCCGAGCGCCTTGCACAGTCCGACCACACTGCCTTCACTGGCACCGGTGCGCTCGGCCACTTCGCTGACGGACATATGGACCACTTCCTCCGGATGACGGGCAATGAAGTCGGCAATGCGCTGGCCGGTGGCGCCCAGGGTGTCGCGGATGCTGTCGATACGCGCCATGATGGCGCTCAGCGTGGCTTGCTTCGGTGGGGCCTGACTAGCCTGACTCGGCGCGGACTTGGCCGGGAGTTTCTTCTTCGCTGGCATGGATGGGTTCCGTCGCGCGTCCGCGCTGCGGACACATGGCCGCCATTGTAGAAGACTTCCGTGCACGAGCCCCGCTGCGTCCATCTCACCAGCCATGGAAGCGCTGCCATGCCGCCAGCTCACCGTCTTCGGAGAGCGCCTGGTACTCGGGGAATTGCGTGCCGGTCGCGCACGCATGGTTGGGAAGAATGCGCAGCCGCGTGCCAACCGGGAAGCGCGCGGCGATATCGGCATCGGGCGCTCCTTCGCGCGACACGATGCCATGCTCCTGGTTGGCGCCGCTGAGCACGTAGCCCGGCAACACCGTGCCGTCGATCGTGCAGACCTGCCCATAGCCATAGTCCCGCTTCTGCTTCTGCGTGCCGCGATCGCGGCTCATCGCCATCCACCCGGCGTCGACGATGGCCCAGCCCTTGTCGCCCTGATGGCCGATCACCGTGGTCAGTACGCTGAGGGCGATGTCATCGGTGGTACAGACGCCCACATTGCTCATCACCAGGTCAAACAGGACATAGACGCCGGCCCGAACCTCGGTGACGCCATCGAGTTGCGCGGCGGAAAGTGCCGTCGGAGTCGAGCCGATGCTGACCACCGGGCACGGCAGCTGCGCGGCCCGCAGACGCTCGGCCGCACGCACGCAGCCGGCGCGTTCCTGCTCCGCCAGGGCGCTCAGGGCCTCGGTGGTGTCAAGCTCGTAGCTCGAGCCAGCGTGGGTCAGCACGCCACCCAGGCGCATGCCCCCATCGTGCAGGGCGCGGCCGACATCCGGCAGCGCAGGGTCCTCCGGACGGATGCCGGAGCGGTGACCATCCGTGTCAATCTCGATCAGCACCTCGAACACCTCATCATTCGCCCGCCCGAACTCGGCGATCGTCTCGGCCGAGGCCACGCTGTCGGTGAGGAGCTTCAGCTGGCACCCGCGCCGCCGCAACGCGAGCGCCTGCGGCAGCCGATGCGCCGCCATGCCGACGGCATAGACGATGTCGGTGATGCCTTCAGCAAAGAAGTATTCGGCTTCCTTCAGCGTGGACACCGTGATGCCTTGCGCGCCGGCGGCAAGCTGGGCGCGCACGACCGGCGTGCATTTGGAGGTCTTGACGTGTGGGCGGAAGCGCACGCCCAACGCGTTCATGCGCTGCTGCATGCGGTCGATGTTGCGTTGCATGCGGGCGAGGTCGATGACGGCCGCCGGGGTATCGAGAGAGTCGAGAGTTGTGGACATGTCTGGCTGGATCGGCAAAGGGTTCACTGGAGCGCGCTGTGCTTGCGCAACAGCCGGATATGCGGCGTCCAGTCGGTCATGGCGTCAAGCGGGACCACCGGCCGCGGCAGGCGTTTGAAGTCGAAGCGGGACAATACTGGCGATGTCAGCCCCGGAGCATCGACGCTGAAAATCTGCCCGGGATCAAAGAACTCATCGAACGCCGCGCGGAAATGGCCGCGCGATTTCACTACCACCGTGCGGGCAGCGGCGATATCGATGCCAAACATCTCCAAGAAAGCGGGCTCGTGGCATTGATGGCGATTGGTGATCACCACGACCTTCACGCCTCCCACCCGCAGCAGGGCCGACGGGCCCAGGTTATAGCTGCAGCCGGCCAACTGCCCCCGTCGCCCCACGCCCTGGCCCGCGTGCAACCGCAGTACCGTGGCGGGTGCGCTGAAGGCATCGGAGTATGCGGTGCTCTCGCCGCGATTGAAGCGGGCGGTAAACTCGGCGCCCACGCCGAGGGCATGGGCCTGCGCGCTGAGCTCAGGATCGGTGACCACACCGAGCACGGCATCACGCACGCCGGCTCGCAACAACGCCTGCAGCAGGAAGGGCGTGTTGCCGCGCCCGCCGCCGCCGGGGTTGTCCGCTACATCGGACAGCAATACGGGCGGCAGCGCGTGGTCATCGCCAGCAGCCTTGGCCAGCGCGACCGCCTCGTCAAGAGACGTCAACGCGGGCGTGAACGCGGTGCGGCCGGTCCACGCCGGCATTACCAGATCATGGGCGGTCTGCCTGGCGAAGTCGGCATCGCCGCGGGTCGTGACGATGACCGTCATGCCGTTCTTCGGGGTGTCACCAAAGGCAAAGCCGCCCACCACTGAAATATTGACGATGCGCGGGTCAACCAGTGCTTCCGCTTGTTCGATCATGTCGGCGTACGGTCCGGTTCCGGGCGCGGTCAAGAGCTGGGTCGGGGGCGCACAAACCGGCATGCGCACATGCGCGACGCAAAAGCGCGTGCCTTGCATCAACTCGATCAGGATGTCAGCCGCATCCGCGCCGCGCTCGGCCATGTCGGTATGGGGATTACGGCGATAGGAGATCAGCGTATCGACCGCGTCGACCATGCGATCGGACACATTGGCATGGAGGTCGACGGTGGCGACGATCGGCACCGTCGGTCCAACGATGGACCTCACCATCTCGAAGACCAAACCGTCGGGATCATCCTCTTCGGTGGTGATGGCGGCACCGTGCTCGCAAATGTAGACGGCATCGAGCGGCAGCGCGGCGCGCAATTCCCGTTCAAAGATGGCAAGTGTCTCCATGAAGAAGGCGTGGTCGACCGGGCCGCCCGACTCTGCATTGGCGAACAGGATAGGGACGGGCTGCCACTGCCCGCCGGCATCCATGCGGCGGACAAAGGCAGGGATCTCCGGCGTCATGGCTGGGGCGGTGGCGCGGGCATCCGACAGCAGCGCATCGCCGGCAAGATAAGCCCGCGACACGAAGTCGGCGCGCGTGGACACTGGAGCAAAACGGTTGGATTCAATGGCAAAGCCGAGAATCGCAATGCGGGGATTGGACATGGTCGGCGGAAAGCTCAGTTCTGCTTGGGGATCTTCGCGGTTACGATCAGGTCGGCCCACTTCTTCTGCTCGCTGGCGATGAACTGGATGAATTCTGCGCGGGTGCCGGTGGCGGCGACGGCGTTGGCATTGGCCAGGTCCTGGCGCAGGCTGTCGGTCTTCAGCACCTTCTCCAACGCCATGCTGAGCTTGTCGACGATCGGCTGCGGCGTGCCCTTGGGAAACACCAGGCCGCCCCACGAGACATTTTCATAGCCCTTCAGGCCTGACTCATTGAGCGTCGGCACGTCGGGATACAGCGCGACGCGCTCGCGGCTGGTGATCGCCAGCGCGCGCAGCTTGCCGCTCTTGACCAGTGGCCATGCCACCGACGCATTGGTAATGGTGTAGTCGAGCCGGCCACCGGCGAGGTCGGTCAGGGACGCCGGATCTCCGTTGTATGGAATGAACAACACGTCGATGCCGGCCATCTTCTTGAGCAACTCGCCGCCCATGTGGCCGCTGCTGCCAGTGCCCGCAGCGGCATATGACAGCTTGCCCGGGGATTTCCTGGCCAGTGCCAGCAGGTCGGCCACGTTCTTGACCGGGGAATCGGCACGGACCACAAGCAGGTTATAGATCGAGAACATGCGGCCCACAGGCACAAAGTCCTGCCGCACATCGTAGGGAAGCTTGCTGAACAGCGCCGGATTGATGGCGAGGGTGTTGATGTTGCCATAGCCCAGCGTGTACCCATCCGGGGCAGCGCGCTTGACCTGCGCCATGCCGATGTTGCCGGCGGCTCCCGGGCGGTTGTCGACGACAAAGTTGGCGTTGGTTTCTTTCGCCAGGTGGGTCAGCACAACGCGGGTCAATACGTCGGCCGAGCCGCCGGCAGCGGAGGCAACGATAACGGTAACCGGCTTTTGCGGCCAGGGGTTGTCGGCCGCGCGGGCGGCGGAAGTGAAGCTACAGGCAGCACTCAATGCGAGCGCTGTGAGGGCAGGGATGATACGCATGAAACCAACTCCGGACAAAAGGGAAGGAATTGAGGTCCTTGACCGTCCGGTAGCGCATCTGTGGCATGCCGCGGGCAAGGCGCCGAAGCCGCGCGGCGGCTACGGTGACATCGTGAAAAGCAAGCAGCTCCTACATAATGCAAACATCGATCAAAGCGTTACCACGACCATGGGATGCTGGAGCCCACGCCGGCCGCGCCGGCCCGCTGATGGAGCAGGCGGGCGACGGTCAGGTCCTGCAGGGCGAGACCGGTCATGTCGAATACCGTGATGTCCGTCGGTTGCCGGTCCACACGGGCCTTGCCTGTCAGCAGGTCGCCCAGTTCGATGCACGGCGTATCGGAGGCCCATTGGGTTTCACCGATCTGGCGTGCCTGTGCCTGGTCATCGACGAACAGGCGCACCCGCTGCAGCAGGCCCTCGGGCAACTCGCGCTTGCCCTTGGTGTCGGCGCCAACACAATTCAGGTGTGTACCTGGCTGTACCGCCTGCATTTCGAACAAGGCGCCCGCTCCCGGCGTTGCGGTGATCACGATGTCGCTCTCGGACACTGCAGCATTGCGGTCGCCCGCGGGCGAGATGTCGCAACGGTGCGCGAACTGCGCCTCGAAAGCAGCGTCGCGCTTGCCGTCCACCGTGACATAGCGGACCTCGCCAAGTGCTGGCAACAACCGCAGGGCAAAGCTGAGCTGCACGCCCGCCTGGACACCGGTGCCGAACACGCACACGCGGGTACTGTCCGCCCGTGCGAGCTGCTGCAGCCCCAGGCCACCCGCGGCGCCGGTGCGCATGGTGGTGACCGCATTGCCGTCCAGCAGGCAGACGGGCCGCCCGGTCGCGGGATCGATCAGCATGATGGTGGCCTGGTGCGGCTCACCGCCAAGCTGACGGTTGCTGGGCCAGAATCCCGCGGCCTTGAAACCCAGCAAGCCTTGTGCCTGCACGTCCCCGGACTTTATGCCGAAGACGCCGCCGGTTACCAGCGGCTCGCGCACCACCGGGAACACGCGGCCCTCGCCCTGGCTATGCAGCACGAAGGCCTCGCGCACGGCTTCCAGGACGTCGTCAGGCAGTAGCAAGGACTGCACCTCGTCCTTGTCGAGCAGCAGCAGGCGGGCGTCACTTGGCATCGCTGTACACCGTTGCTCGCGATACGCCCAGATGCATCGCCACGACCTCCATGGCCCGACGCACCTCCATGTAACCCGATTCCTTGAGCTCGCGCATCAGCGCGCGCCGGTCCGTTGCCTTGAGCGAACGGGGCGTGGTGGCGAGCCGCGCCGCGAACTGGTCAATGCGATCCCGGATGGCATCCGCGCCGACCGGATCGAGCGACTCGGTAACACCCGCAGCCGCGCCGACCGTGCCGAACTGTCCCAGCATGGTCTGCAAACCACGAAACAGCGAGAGATCCACATTCAGGCACAGGGCAGCGATGTATTGCCCGCTGGAATCCTTGATGCCGATCGATGTGCTCTTGGCCTGGCGGCCATCGGCGAACTGGTTCGCATAGTTGGCGATGACTTGCTGGTATTGCGGATCGGCGATGCGGGCCAGGCCGAGTTCTGTGGCCGGGTCGCCAGGCTGGCGGCCCGACAGGTTGTTATGGATGGCCAGGATGGCGTGCCTGGGATCCAGGAGGTCGTGGACAACGACCTCGCAAAACGGCGCCAGGGTCTCGCCGAGGCCCTGCGCCACTTGCTTGAGTTGATCGAGCAGCGCTTGCTGCTCCTTGGTTCGCTTCGTCATATGGACAGATTATCCAGAACTAGACGAATAGTCAAGGAAGAAAATCCTGCGTGTCACGGAGCGCGCATGCGCCCGTCGCCTGTCAGGTGTTGGCCGAGCGGATCATGTCGATCAATTGCCGCAGGCCCGGCAGTGTCTGCCGCCGGCTTGGGTAGTACATCACCATGGGCGGCCCGGCGACCGCCCATTTCGGCAGCACTACTTCAAGGTGGCCGGCGGCGATATCGTCGGCCACGCGGCGTTCGAGGCAGTACGCGAGCCCGACGCCGTTCAGCGCGGCATCGACGGCGGTGTCCGTCTCGTTGGCGCTTACCGGGCCAGGCACGTCGAGTTCGAGTGCACGGCGTCCGTTGCCAAGCTCCCACCGATACAGCGAGTTGTCGCCAATACGAATGCGGATGCACGCGTGGCGCATCAGGTCGTCTGGCTTCGTCGGGCGCCCACACCGCGCCAGGTATGCGGGAGACCCCACGATCACCCAGCGTAACGGTGGCGTCAGCGGCACGGCGATCATGTCGCGTGCGACCGTGTCGCCGTAGCGGATGCCGGCGTCGTAGCCGTCGGCAATGATGTCGATCAGGCGATCGTCGACGGTGATGTCGAGCTGGATCTCCGGATACGCGTCGGTGAAAGCTGGCAGGATCGGCCCGATCAGCAGGCGCGACGCGTCGCGCGGCACGTTGATACGCAGGCGGCCGACCGGCGATGTGCGGTAGCGATCGAGTTCATCGATGGCCGCGCCAATGGTCTCAAAGCCCCTGCCAAGCTGTTCCGCCAGCGCGCTGCCGGCCGCAGTCGGCACCACCGAGCGACTGGTGCGATTGAGCAGCTTCACGCCCAGCCGCGCTTCGAGATTGCGCATGGAGTGGCTTAGCGCGGACGTTGACACCCCCAGTTCGACGGCCGCCTGCCGGAAACTGCGGCGGCGGCAGATGGTGACGAACACATTGAGATCGGCAAGCTCGGTGCGGGTGAAGGCGGGCATGACAGACAGGTGATGTGGCTTGCCTCAATGGTTCGTTGAATTCAACTCAACGATATATGAGCTAGATTGTACGCGCCTGATGCGGTGGCCGATCGCAGTCTGACGCGCAGTCCGACGCGCAGTCCGACGCGTAGGCCAACGCTCGCAGGCAACCATCTACTGGAGCGATTGAGTATGAATGTCGAGACGATACGAATTGAAGGCATCCCGGTTGCGGTATCGCGCATTGCGTTGGGCACATGGGCGATAGGCGGCTGGATGTGGGGCGGAACCGACGACAACGCCGCCATGGCGACGATCCGCAGCGCGCTCGACCATGGCATCAATCTGATCGACACCGCACCGGTGTATGGCTTCGGCCATTCGGAAGAAGTGGTCGGCAAGGCGCTGGCTGGCTGGCGCCAGGATGCGGTGATCGCGACCAAGGCCGGGCTCGAATGGGGCAACAGCGGTGTGCAGCGCAACGCCACCCCGGCGCGCATCCGGCAGGAAATCGAGGATTCACTGCGCCGCTTGCGCACCGACTACATTGACCTGTACCAGGTGCACTGGCCGGACACGCTGGTGTCATTCGAAGACACCGCGGCCGAACTGGAGAAGCTGCGCGTGGAAGGAAAGATCCTGTCTGTCGGCGTCAGCAACTTTTCCCCGCGGCAGATGGACGCGTTCTCTGTGGCGACACGGCTCGCGGCAGTCCAGCCTCCTTACAACCTGTTCGAGCGCGCGATCGAGGCTGACGTACTGCCCTACGCGCGTGAGCGGGGATTTGTCGTGCTGGCTTATGGTGCGCTGTGCCGAGGCCTTTTGTCCGGGCGCATGAATGCGTCCACCACGTTCGACGGTGATGACTTGCGCAATGCCGATCCGAAGTTCCGGCAGCCGCGTTTCGCGCAGTACCTGGCGGCAGTCGAGGCGCTCTCGGCGTTTGCCCGCGAGCGCCATGGCAAGTCGGTGCTGGCATTGGCGATCCGCTGGATCCTCGACCAGGGCCCGACGATTGCGCTGTGGGGCGCGCGTCGCCCGGACCAGTTGGGCGGCATCGGCGACGCGTTCGGATGGAAGCTGAGCGCGCAGGACAAGGAGGACATCGATATCCTGCTCGCACAGCATGTGACCGATCCGGTCGGTCCGGATTTCATGGCGCCGCCGCTGCGATAGCACGGGGTGGCAGCGGACGGGCAAGCTTCGCCCGTCATCGCGACCCTGCCAGGGCGCTACCTTGTCAACATTATTCGTTATTCGGAGTTTCATCATGCAGATTGGATTTATCGGGCTTGGCTCGATGGGCGCCGCGATTGCCATGAATCTGTTCGAGTCCGGGCACCAGGTGCAAGTGTTCAACCGCAACCCGGCGCGTACCGAACCGCTGCGCAGGGCAGGGGCCACGGTCGCGGCGAGTCCGGCCGAAGCGGCACATCTGGCTGACGTCGTCTTCTCGATGGTCGCCGACGATGCCGCGCTCACATTGGTCACGCTCGGCGAAACGGGAATCCTCGCTGGACTCAGGCCAGGCGCGGTGCATATCTCAATGAGCACGATCGGCGTCGATACCGCACAGGCTCTCACGGTGCGGCATCGTGAAGCCGGGGTGGGCTTTGTCTCGGCGCCGGTGTTTGGCCGGCCCGACGCGGCGGCGGCGCGCAAGCTCTTCATCATGGCCGCAGGCGCCGACGAGCACCTGAAAGTTGCGGTGCCCCTGCTTGAACAGCTGGGGCAGTCCGTCGGCATCGTCGGGGCCGATCCGTCGCAGGCGAACCTCGTAAAGCTGATCGGCAACTTCATGCTGTCCGTGATCATCGAGACGCTGGGCGAAGCCTGCGCGGTGGCAGGCAAGGCGGGAATCGACCCGATGCACTTCGTCGATCTGCTGACCAACGCGAACTTCAATGCGCCGCCCTACAAGATCTATGGTTCCATGATCGCGTCGCAGCAGTTCCAGCCGGCTGGCTTTTCATTGCCGCTCGGCCAGAAGGACAATCGCCTGATGCTGGCGGCCGCCGAAGCGCTCGGTGTGCCGCTCCCGCTTGCGAGCTTCGTGCACGATCGCTTTCTTGCGGTGCGCTCGCAAGGCATTGGTGCTGAGCACGATTGGTCTGCCGTGGCACTTTGCGCGTTGACCGAAGCCGGCATGCGCAAGTAGGCCTGGCATCCGTAAGGCAAGTCGCTCACGGGCGGTTTGCAAGGGGAGGGGGCTACGTCCACCAGATGTGGAAAGAGCTTCCCGACCCAGGCCGATGCCTCCAGCGGGTGCCCGTCGCCTCAGGGATCGATCACCGACAGGTAAGCCGCAGCCTGTTCAATCTGCTGCTCGTTCAGCGTGGCCGCCACGGCCGTCATTGTCCCCGGCGCTGGTGTTCCCGCCTTCGCGCGGGCCTGGAACTCATGGAGCCGGTTGATGACAAATGCCACCGGTTCACCGGCAATGCCAGGGTAGCGTGCGCCGTTGCCTTTTCCATCGGCCGCATGGCAGCTGAAACAGGCGGGAATGTCCGGAGCCGCTCCCAGCTCGGCCAGTCGCTTGCCGGCCATCACCAGAGCTGGCGGAGGCGGGTGTGCACCCTCGACACGCGGAGGATGCTGGGCTGAAAAGAACACCGCGAGGCTGCGTATCTCGCCGTCGGAGAGGTCGTGTGCAACGCTTTGCATGACAGCACTCGCACGGGTTCCTGCCTTGAACATGGACAGTGCATGCGCAAGATAGTCCGGATTCATTCCCGCAAGCCTTGGTGCGCCAGTTGCCGTACCGGCGCCTAAGGTGCCATGGCACGAAACACAACTGGCAAGGGAGGGCGCTGGCGTACTGAGTGCGGGATCGGCCGCTGTGACTGCGGATTGCGCATGACAGACGCCGGAAACAGCGATGAGAGCCAGCAAACCAAGCCGCAAGCGGCTGCGTCCCGGGCTGGGAGGGTAGTGGCCGGTCATGTGCATCTCCCGATATGGCGGTCGTAAGCGTTGTCGGATCAATGATTCGGCACGACTATGCAGGAGCGATACTGACAAATGAGCGCTGAGACGATTACGAAATTGTCATGCTAAATACAGTCAGGCGTGTCCGTCTCGGCCGAGCGTCGGAAGTTCCACTCCTCAAGTAGCGAAGAAAATTTCATCCGCGCCGGAATAAGCAGTGGCCCCGACTCGTCTACCTCGCAACGGCCCTCATTTTGGGGCTCTCGACGATGAGGGAAAAATGACGTTCTTCCACCGCTCATGCCGATTGCGGGCGCTTGCCTGGGGCGCCCTGGCGTTGATGGCGCCACTGTCCATATCGGTTGCTGCCGCGACGCAAGCCGGGTCAGACGAAGAGAAGTTCATGGCTGAGAACGATGCCGCCATGACAAAGATGATGGATGGCATGGCTGTCAAGCCCGGCGGGAACATTGACGAAGACTTCGCTGCCATGATGATTCCGCACCACCAGGGTGCAATCGACATGGCAATGTCTGAGCTGCGCTACGGGAAAAATGTGCAGCTCAGACGCATCGCGCAGGAAATCGTCGTAGAGCAACTGCAAGAAATCGCTGCGATGCGCCTCGCGCTCGGGCAGCCACTTCCTCCTTCCGAGCCGGCGCCTACTCAGGCAACTGGCTCCAGTCAATCCCTCCCGCAACCGGTCTCCCACGACCATTCCGCGCACACGCACTGATAGCCAGGCCAAGCCATGAATCGAAACCCTTTCAGAAATGCCCTGTACCTCACGCTCCTTCTCGGCGTGGCCGGGCCAACGTTTGCCGGGCAAGCGCCAGGCGCAATAAGCACCCCGGATGTGCCCATCAGCCGCCGGGACCGCATCTATGCTGCCGAGCAATTCTCAAATACTGTTTCGGTCACGGACCCGGCTGACAACAAGCTCCTGGGCGTCATCCGGCTGGGCGACCCCGCGCCGGGCAATTTCAGCCCGCTGTACCGCGGCCAGGTCCTCGTCCATGGTATGGGCTTTTCGCCCGACCACCGGACTCTGGCGGTTGTGTCCATCGGGTCCAACTCGGTTTCCTTCATCGACACGGCCAGTAATGCCGTCAAGCATGTGACTTATGTGGGGCGCTCGCCCCATGAGGCGTTCTACACCCCAGATGGCAAGGAAGTCTGGGTAACGGTTCGCGGCGAGAACTACATTTCCGTCATTGACGCCAAGACCTTTGAGGAGAAGACTCGCATCACTGTAGCCGCGGGGCCAGGCATGCAGATCTTCTCGCCAGATGGCAAGTACGGCTACATCTGCTCGTCGTTCAACCCGGAAACAGCCGTCGTGACCGTCGCCGACCACAAGGTCGTGGGCCGTGTGAAGCAGGAAAGCCCCTTCTGCCCCAATATCGCTGCCACGCCTGACGGCAAACAGGTATGGTTCACCCTTAAGGACATCGGCAAGGCCCAGGTTTTCGAAGCCCGGCCCCCGTTCCGCCTGATCAAGACCCTTGAAACCGGCCCCATTACCAACCATGTGAATTTTGCGCACACGGCAGCGGGCACGTTTGCTTACATCACTGTCGGCGGCTTAAATCAGGTCAAGGTCTTCCGTACGGATGATTTCTCGCAGGTCGCGACCATCCCTGTAGGAAGCCTGCCACATGGAGTCTGGCCCTCCGGCGACGGGACCCGTGTTTACGTCGGTCTTGAGAATGCGGACAATCTTGCCGCCATTGACACAGCCACCAACGAGGTGATTGCCAATGTACCGATTGGGCAGGCACCACAAGCCATTGCCTATGTTCCCAAAGCTGTTCCCGAAGGGACGGGAACCCAGGGCCTTCAGCAGTTGGGTGTGGCGGGACAGACTACACAATTGAAGCTGGTGCCTGTCGCTGATGGCAAGCCAGTCGTCACCGACAACCCGCCAACGAGCGTTACGCTGTTTGACCAGGGCCTGCTCCAGGTGCTGCAGGCGTCAGCTACCGGACTGCAACCCAAACAACCCTATGTGCTTGCGCTAAGCAGCCGCTCAGACGGTACCGGCACGCTGGAGCCCATCGCCACCTTCACGACCAACCCGGCGGGCTCGGCCATCGTCAATGCGATCGGCCCCATCCGGCAGTTCGTACAAGGGGTTGCGAGAGCCGAATCGCGGCGCTACCTGGTCATCGCCCCGTCCGAGAACGGCAAGCCCGCGGCCCCGGTTCAGGTGCAGGTGCAGGCGTTGTAATCGAAGGACCGTCCGCGCGGCAGCCTGCGAAGGTATGACGCGCGGACCGTATTGCCACCCGTTGGCTGCATGTAACGGAAAAGGACATCGCAGTGAAGGACATGTTGCTCCAAGTCGAGCCGATGATCCCGGCGCTGCGCCGCTATGCGCGCGCACTGCTGCGCGACACGAGCGCCGCCGATGATTTGGTGCAGGACTGCCTGGAGAGAGTCATCACCTACTGGAACAGCCGACGCAACAACGATGACACGCGTAGTTGGGTCTTTGCCATCCTGCACAATCTGGCAATGACTGCCTTGCGCAAGTATGCCGGCACCCAGGGCATGCACGTCGCCATTGACGACGTGGCCGAATCCCAGATGGTCGCGCGCGCCACTCAGGAGGACGCGCTGCACTACCGTGACCTCATGAGCGCGCTCGACGCGCTTCCTGCGGAGCAGCGTAGCGTCCTGTTGCTGGTCTCGGTAGAAGACATGTCGTACGCGGACGTTGCCCGCGTGCTGGACATCCCCATTGGCACCGTGATGTCGCGCCTGTCGCGCGCGCGGGAGAAGCTTCTGAGAATCACGGCGGCCGGTGTGCCAGCGGCAGCCCCTATGTCGGTATTGCGGAGGGTCAAATGAGCGAGAATCGGCCCGTGCAGGAAGAAGACCTGCAGGCCTATGTGGACAACGCTCTGGACGACACACGTCGACGCGAGATCGAAGCCTACATGCGCCATCATCCGGACGTCGCTGGTCGCATCGAGGGCTATATCGCGCAGCGCGAACAATTGCGTGCGTCGCTTGCCCCGATCGTCCACGAGCCCATCCCGCCGGACCTGAACTTGCGCCACATGCTCGAGGCTCGCCGCACGCGGTCCGGCGGCCCCTGGCGAATGGCAGCTTCCGTCCTTGTCGCCCTCTGCATAGGCGGCATGGGCGGCTGGATCGGGCGCGGTGCAACCGAGCCGGCGCCCGGTGGCATAGCAGCCCTCGCGCGCGAAGCCACGGCCAGTTACCAGGTCTTCGCCTCTGACACGACCCGGCCAGTGGAGCTTAGCGCGGAAGACAGCGCTGCGCTGGTCAGTTGGGTATCCACGCGCCTGCGGCGTCCGGTCTCCCTGCCGGATCTCAGCAAGGCTGGCTATCACTACATGGGCGGGCGCCTGGTGGCAACCGAGCATGGACCGGCCGGCCTCTTCATGTATGACGACGGACACGGGACGCGACTGGCCATGCTGGTGCGGCCCATGCAGGTCGAACGGGACATGCCCATGAAGGCGCACGAACAGGCCGGCGTCGCGGGATACTCATGGGCAAACCAAGGGCTGGGCTACAGCCTGGTCGCATCCGCTTCCACCAGCGGGCTGCATCCACTGGCCGATGAAATGCGGCGGCAGATTGACCAACAGGCCGCAAAGGCGGCGCCTGCCTGAGCAGGCGAACGGGAATATTGCGCGCAAGGTAGCGCGAATCGTCCGCATTCGTCAGGACGCATTCCGTCGCCAGCATCCACTACCGTGGCGCCGGCACGCCTGTCTGAGTAGATCGAGTCGGTCTAGAATCAAGGAGCGCACTACCGCCCTGGAGCTCGCCATGCCCAGATCCCTCCGTCTGCTGGCTGCCTGCGCGGCACCCCTCGACGTGGTGATCAACCTGACAACCGGCGGCGCGCCGACGATGAGCGTGGAGGAGCGGCTGCAGCCGGCACTGCAATTACGCCCGGAAGTCGCCTCGCTCAATATGGGCTCAATGAACTTCGGACTGTACGAATTGCTGGACCGCTTCACGGAATTCCGACACGACTGGGAACGGCCTTATCTTGCGCAAAGCTATGACGGCATCTTCAGGAACACATTCAAGGATATCGCCTACATCCTGCAGTCCTGCAGCGAGAACCAGACGCGCTTCGAGATCGAATGCTACGACATCGGGCACCTGTACACGGCCGCCCATTTTCTCGATCGCGCGCTGCTGACGCCGCCGCTGCTGATCCAGTCCGTATTCGGGCTGCGGGGCGGCATCGGTGCGCATGTGGAGAACCTGATGCATATGCGCCGCACGGCGGACCGGCTGTTCGGCAAGGACTATGTCTGGTCGGTGCTGGGCGCCGGCCGCAGCCAGATGCCCCTGGCGGCGATCTCCGCGGCGATGGGCGGCAACGTACGCGTCGGGCTGGAGGACTCGCTGTGGGACGGACCCGGGAAACTGGCCGACAGCAATGCCGCGCAGGTCTTGCGTGTGCGCAGTGTGATTGAAGCGCTTTCGCGGCAAGTTGCCACGCCGGAGGAGGCGCGCACGTTGTTGAAGCTAGAGGGGCGGGAGAATGTTGGGTTCTGAACGCAGGACGCCGGGGAGCAGTCTGCAGAGTTTATTTGGGGGAAGGGGTATCCATGTGCCGCCAATCAGCGTATATTTCGCCCCGCGGGGTGGAGCAGTTGGCAGCTCGTCGGGCTCATAACCCGAAGGTCGCAGGTTCAAGTCCTGCCCCCGCAACCAAATTCGCCCAAGCCCCGCCGGAGCCATCCGCGCGGGGCTTTTGCTTTCATGCCGGAAGGTGGCGAGCGGCCCCGCCGCCGCTCAGCGCAGGTGCCCGCCAAACAGCCCGAGCAGGCCGATGACAATGAGGTAAATGGCGACGATATAGTTAAGCAGCCGCGGAATGACAAGAATAAGGATGCCGGCAATCAACGAGATTAGCGGGCCGGCGCTGGTAATGAAGTTCATGATGGGCCTGTGTGATTGGGGTTGATCTGGCGGCGGCTGTTTGTGGTTACATGGCAGCCGCTGGCGTACCGGGCGCAACGGTGGCGCAGAGAAGCAAAGCTCAGCCGAACACGCGCGATCTCAGGTCGTCCTCGAAATCGACAGTCCATTGCGCACCCTGGTTTCCGTCGTATTGGCGGATTTCTCTCCCGAAGCCTACCGAGACGGTGCGCCCGCGTGCCGGCACAGCGCCTGCAGCGTCTTCAACGGCTGTTACGGTAAATCCGTCGGGTGCGACCCCGTTACGCAGACAGGTCTCGCGGAAAGCTTCCTGCTCAAGGGGAGGGAACTGATCCAGCATCGTCTCCAGCATGGGTGTCTCCTGATGCCGGCATGTAACGAGGAACAGCCGAAGCGGTCAAAGGCGGCCAATCGGCTGGCCGCCTTTGCCATCCCGGCCGCGGTGCGATGGGTTGGGTGCTCGCCCTCTCCATATCCTGTTACTCCGCCTTCTTGATATTCGCCTTGACGTCGCCGTGCGCCGCCTGTGACTTGCCAAGGTCATAAGAGTCCAATTGACGTGATGCGCTCCTGGTTCTGAGAAAGCATGCCTTCCGCTGATGCTGCCGGGCGGAGGACTGCCGTTCTAGCGTATCGCGTTGTCGATGGCCTGCCATTGGAATCCTAAACACCGATTTGTGGGATTCGCTGAAGTACTCGTTGCTGCTCCTTCGTATCGATAGGAACATCCTCATCCTGCCCAGAGGATAGTTTACGCATCGGGAGGGCGCGTTTCGGCATTGGTCACTGGTGGCGGGGCGTAGACATAGGGGTCGCGGTTGCATGTGGAATGCGGCAACGATGATTTGACATAACACTTATTATGCGCAACGTGATTGTTAGGCCCAAATAGTAATGTCGTACTTGAGCCAAATAGAAATGTCGTACCCCCTTGCCAAGGCTGGCATGCTGG
>NZ_JBYSYC010000019.1:0-11039 GCF_058782875.1 Cupriavidus sp. FW305-F7
CCGCCGAAAGGACGCCGACGGCGTCCGCGCTATCCTTCTCCGGCCTAAAGGCCGAGGCTTGCCGCGCACCTGGTCAAAGAGAAAATTCCCAAGGTGACGGCCGACGGCTTCGTTCGATTCCCCTCCAACTGGCTGATCGTCTACGACAACTGGCCGCTACCCGCCGTTGACTACACCAAGGCGGCATCGTACTTGGCACCGCTCTTGGCGGACATGGATGCGTTCTCGGTATTCGATGCGATCTTTGTCCACAACGATTCTCGAATGTGTGAGTTCCGCGATGCTCCGATCATCCATACGCTGGTTAAGCCGGGCATGATGCGCTAGACCCATAAGCAAGGTGTCCGTCGCCGGGCTCGCGGGCTGCGCCCCACGCCTCGTCCCGAGTCGCGGCCATCCGGCTTTGATCCCTGACGCCTCCGGCGCTGTGGGCCTGCGCGCTGTGTTTGCCTGTCCATTGCCTTCGTTGTGAGGTGGATGGGCGGTCTTGCTGTTCCCTTCACCGTATCACGGCGTTCGCGCCGTCAAGGGCTGCGCGCCGCTGGCGCTTGCGGGCGTGGCCGTCTTCGACCCGTGACTGCTTGCGCTGCGCCGTGCTGGGCACGGTTCCGGGCAATTCCGCCCGAGCAACCGGAGCACGATCATGTCGCAACAGTCCTTTTCCTCGTCCGATTCATTGCTGCTGGTACGTGACGACCAGGGGCGCTATCAGCCGGCTACCGCCGACCGGATTCTGGAAGCAGCTCGCCAGGTCATCGACCAAAAAACCCCGCGCGGCACGCTGTTTAGTTCGCCGGAGCTGGTCAAGGACTACCTGCGGACCAAGCTGGCCAGCTACGAGCACGAGGTCTTCGCAGCACTGTTCCTCGACAGCCAGCATCGGCTGATCGAGTACGTTGAATTGTTCCGCGGCACTATCAACGAGGCGTCGGTCTATCCGCGCGAAGTTGTGAAAGAGGCGCTGCGCTTCAATGCGGCGGCAGTGATCTTCTCTCACAATCATCCGAGCGGGAGTCCCGAACCCAGCCAGGCCGACAAGCTGCTGACCCGGCGCCTCAAGGAAGGACTGGCGCTGGTGGACGTGCGCACGTTGGATCACATCGTCGTCGGCGGCAAGACCACTACATCATTTTCCGAGTGTGGCCTGCTCTGACCCAGGGGGCTTCGGCCCCCTTTTTTGCTGCGCCCGGTGCTGTCATCGGGGCCCATTGCGTTCGCGCTGGCGAAGCCGCTTCATGTACGCGTCATCCACCGGGTCATCGGGACCCAAGTCCAAGGCACAGTTCGCCAACGAGGCCAGCGTCCGGTCTGTCAGCTTGAAGCCCCTCGGCAGTTGGCCGTAGCTCCTGGCACTGTTCTCTTCGATGGCGGTGAACAATGCCTTGAAGAAGTCGGCCCGGGATGGGCGTGCTGCCGCCGTGGCGGCCGCCGTCAAGGGATCTGTGGCCTCCATGACGGCTTTTTCGGCGTCGGATGCCAACTCCTGCAAGCACTCGCCCAGGGACGGCCAGTACTCCAGGTCGAATTGGCCACGAAGGGCGTCCAAGCGTTCTTGAACGTAGGACTTGAATAGGTGGTTGTGCTGGGACGCTGCTTCGATCACGTCGCAGACGTGGTAGTGTCGCTGCTGAAGCCCGACGTGTCGTGCAAGTCGGAGCGCTGCTCCAGCAGCGTCGCCAGTTCGGCCGCTTTCCTTGCAATCTGGCGATTGACGCTGGAGAGATCGCTGCGTGCGGCGCGTGCCTCCCGGATCTTCTCTGGATTCCAGAACGCGGCCGTACTTAAGACCAAGCCGAGAAAGACCTGGAGCGCCGGCGGATGCATGTGCAGCTTGTCGTGCAATTCCTCGTAGGCGACCCTCAGCTCGATTCCACGGGCCAGCAGTCGGTCCGCGACGGCGTTCTCGCTGAACAGGATATGGTGCTCGTTGTTGTAGTGAAGGGAAACAAAATTCGTGAGACTGCAGCTTCTTGAGAATCAATGAGTTGATCACGAATTCGGTCGCTGGCGGCGCAACGTCTGCATGGACACTGTTGGACCGGGTGCATTCGGATCATGAATTCGTGAGACTGTCGCGCCTGGGCAATGCAAAATCGTCGCGATGAAAATGATGAACGGGGATATTGATTGGCGATGCGACCGTCTCTGCTCGGCCATTCTCAGTCATTTGATCCTCAACCAACGAACGACGGGAACGTCCAAACAACAGACATTGAAAGAAGCTAAAGAAGCGTTGTCGCACTGGAACACCGTCACGCGAAGAGCGGCTGCAAGGGCTCCAGCTTGCGAAAGCCTCAAGTCGAGGCTTGCGAAACCTACGAGGGTCGAGGCGACTTCAGTTTCACGTTGACACTTCGATGCCGCGCCCCGTCAACTCGGACCCTCCGAATTGCGCAATCTCACGAACAAGCTGCATAACGGTACGGCACGCTAGTGTGAGTTCACCATGACGTGCCATGGCCAACGCAATATGGCGCGTGATCTGTGGATTGATGATTTTCGAAGCCTGCAAACGGCAATCCCGGCCAGCGTTCGAGATGGCGTACGGCCCCAGCAGGGCGTACATGCCCCCGTCGGCGACAATATGGGTCTGCAGGCTCAGCGAATCGGCCTCCACTGCGACGTTCAGCGCAACGCCGTGCTCGAGTGCCAATTGGTCCAATCTATCGCGCCAGCTATTGGGTCGGCAGAACATTACCAAGGGAAGATTTTGCAGCGCTGAAAACTGTACGGTGGGGTTGGCGGTGACGCGATTCCCCTCTGCGCCCACCAGGTAAGTCGCCGTTTCAACCAAGTACACGTCGCCGTGCTTGGGCACCGTACTATGGCGGAACAAGATAGCCAGATCGACGTGTCCGGCTTCCAGCCAGTTCTCCAGTTGCGCGCCCTGCCCCTCGCGCACACTGAGTTGCACCAGGGGATAGCGCTCCTTCAGGCGGTAATAAAGCGTGCTGACCAGTGGATGCGCGGTCGAAGGCAGGATCCCGAGGCGAACCGTGCCGATAGGCTTGCCTGAGGTCGAGTGGATGTCGTTGACCAGTTGGTCCGTGCCTGCCACCCACGCCCGGACCTTGGGCGCCACGCGCTCGCCGAATTCAGTAAGCACGACCCCGCGACCCGTACGCTGGAATAGACGCCCACCGCATTCCTGCTCAAGTTCATTGATTTGACGGCTGATGTGGGGCTGGCTCGTGCCATAGGACTGAGCGACCTTGCTGAGACTACCCAGGTCGGCAGCCGCCAGGAACAGTTTCCATGCGGAGTAGTTCATCACTTGCCTTGGCTTCCAAGCTATACGAAACCAGTATATCTGAAATATTCGACATGACACTTCCAGCATGACATGGCGGCTCCTAGACTGCCTCACATGCCCGCCAGCGTTATGGAGACACCAGCAGCGGCGGGCTCTCCGGGCAAAGCATCCGGCACCCGGTGATCCCCATACTCATACAGGAAGTGACATGAAAGACATCGACCTCCGCGGCCTTAATCCTGCCCCCGTCACACCCTTCACCCGCGACGGCGCGGTGGACTACGCCGCCTGCAAGAAGCTGGGCGCCTGGCTTGGCAGCATCGATGGCGTGAAGAGCCTGACCGTGCTCGGCCACGCAGGCGAAGGCACCTTTCTGACGCAGGCGGAGCAGATGAAGGTCATCGAAACCTTCGTCGAGGCAGTCAATGGCGCCATTCCCATCATCGCCGGCATCACGTTGGAAGGCACCGAGGTGGCTGCCGAGGAAGCCAAGCGCGCGGTCCAGGCGGGCGCGTCCGCTGGTCTGCTCTACCCCTCGCACGGCTGGCTGCGCTTCGGCTACCAGAAGGGCGCGCCTCAGGACAAGTACCGCAAAGTGTATGAGACCAGTGGGCTGCCGCTGATCCTGTTCCAGTACCCCGATGCAACCAAGTGCACCTACGATCTGGAAACGCAGCTCGACATCGCGGCGCAGCCCGGCGTATTCGCCATGAAGAACGGCGTGCGCAACATGCGCCGCTGGGACACCGAGATTCCCGTCATTCGTCGCGAGCGCCCGGATCTGCAGATTCTGAGCTGTCACGACGAATATTTGCTGCACACCATGTTTGACGTGGACGGTCTGCTGGTGGGCTACGGCAACATTGCACCGGAACTGCTGGTTGAGCTGATCAAGGCCGGCAAGGCACGGGACTACAAGGCCGCCCGCGCCATCCATGATCGCCTGCTGCCTGTCACGAAGAACGTCTACCACCGCGGCTCGCACATGGAAGGCACTGTGGCGCTCAAGCACGCCCTGGTGGCACGTGGCATCCTCGAACACGCCACCGTGCGCTCGCCGCTGCTGCCGCTGGCACCGGGCGCCGAGATCGAAATCGCCAACGCCATGCGCGCTGCCGGCATCGTTGGCTGAACGACCGCGGGTCCAGCTACAAGGCTGTGCCCGCTAGCCGGCTCAAATCCGGTTTTTGGATTCTCCCGTCATGCCGCAGCCGGCAGGCAAGTCGGCACAACGGGAGAAATTCAAGGCTTCACGCTGAAGTTGCGCCTCGGGACTGCCCTGTCACGGGTTGCAAGAAAGGCGACAGTAGAAGCCAATGACATAAGAAAAAGATGGCCGGTGCTCGCACACCATGAGCCAGTCAACTTGGAGACAGCATGGACACCACTACGGCCGCACCCGTGTACAACAGTGGCGGGAGCGATGCGGCAAGCAGTGCGCCATTTGATCTGCGGCATCGGGCTGCGCAACTTCTCTTTCGCATCGAAAACGTTCCCTTTAGCAAGTGGCACACCAAGGCCCGAATTGTGATGGGCAGTGCCACCCTGTTCGATGCATTCGACGCGCTCTCACTGGCGTTTGTCATGCCGGTCCTGATTGGGCTCTGGCATTTATCGCCGAGCGAGATCGGTGTCCTGATCGCTGCCGGATACCTTGGGCAAGTCATCGGCGCACTTTGCTTCGGGTGGCTGGCTGAACGCTTGGGCCGGGTGCCGAGTGCCTCCGTGACTGTGGGCCTGATGTCGGTCATGAGTGTGGGTTGCGCCTTTGCTGGGAACTTCCAGATGCTGTTCCTGTTGCGCTTCATCCAGGGCATCGGCGTCGGCGGCGAGGTGCCAGTTGCCGCGACCTATATCAATGAACTGTCGCAAGCCCATGGCCGTGGCCGCTTCTTCCTGCTCTATGAACTGATCTTTCCCGTTGGCTTGATGCTGGCGGCCCAGGTAGGCGCCTTCCTGGTTCCGCGCTTTGGCTGGGAATACATGTTCCTGGTTGGCGGGATACCCGGCCTGGTCGTGGCACTGCTGATCATGCGGCTGCCGGAATCACCGCGATGGCTGATCGGCAAAGGCCGGTTCGACGACGCAGAGCGCGTGATCGGTGAAATCGAGGCAAGCACCCCAAAGCGAAGCATTGATCCGCAGCACAACGCTGCAGAGATGAACCGGCGTATCTCAGAACTTTACATAGGTCTTCAAGCGCAGAAAGAGGGCAACTGGAAGGAGCTGTTCTCGCCGTTCTATCGTGGCCGTACGGTGGTGGTATGGCTGTTATGGGCCAGTTCCTATTTCGTTGCAAATGGCATCAACAACTGGTTGCCGAGCCTGTATAAGACGGTCTATCACCTCCCATTGCAGGAGTCGCTGCATATGGCCTCGCTCTCCAACGTGCTCAGCACCTGTGCCGTTCTTGTCTGTGCACTGTCGGTGGACCGCATAGGTCGTCGTCGCTGGGCCATGGGATGTTTCGTGGTCAGCGGCATACTGCTCGCCGTCCTTGGAGCATTTGGCGCCGCCAGCCCCTGGTCGGTCATGCTGCTGGGTTCATCAGCCTATGCAGTGATGGGTTCGGCGACGGTACTGCTGTACCTGTACACGCCGGAGATCTATCCCACCCGTATCCGTGCGATTGGAACCGGCCTGGCAACCTCATGGCTACGAGCTGCCTCTGCCACCGCACCGGCCGTTGTCGGTATGGTACTGACGGGACAAGGTATTGCCACCGTCTTCCTGATGTTTGCGGGTGCCTGCGTGGTCGGCCTTGTCGCGGCCACCCGGATGACCGAAACCACCAACCGCCCGCTGGAAGAGATTTCACCCTGACCGTCTGACCTGCCAACGCAGCGGCGCAGACCGCTGCCGTCAGACACTTCGCGGCGATCATCGGACTCTGCTTCCGTCCAACAGGGCACTCGAAACGTCTCGAGTACCCCAGGATGGGAGGAGACCGCTCGCCTGCCCTTCACAAGTTTGTAACGACTCGCATAACAAGGAGACATCCATGAGGAGTTGCGGGAAATGGTGCGCAGGCCTTTTTTGCGCTGCACCGATGTTCGCGTCGGCACAATCGGTGACGCTTTACGGCCTCGTCGACACTGGGGTGGAGTATGTCAACAATATTGGTGCCAGCAAGGACAGTGTCGTGCGGATGCCCAACCTGACTGCCACCGTGCCTTCGCGCTGGGGGATGCGCGGGACGGAAGACCTTGGGGGAGGCCTGAAGTCCGTCTTCGTCCTGGAATCGGGCTTTGCCACGGACTCTGGAACGTCAAACCAAGGGGGACGCTTGTTCGGTCGCCAAGCCTTTGTAGGGCTGAGTAACCAGTGGGGACAACTCTCCTTCGGCCGTCAGTGGACGATGACCTTCTGGTCAACGCTGGACTCTGACGTACTGGGGCCCAACATCTACGGCGCCAACTCGTTAGACAGTTATCGGCCCAATGCGCGTGCCGACAACGCCATTGCCTACAAGGGTACGTTCGGCGGATTGACTGTTGGCGCGACATACAGCCTTGGTCGCGACACAGTCAACGCTGGTCAGAACCCCGCGGGAACAAACTGCGCCGGGGAGAATCCCGCCGACAGCAAGGCCTGCCGGGAATGGTCAGTGATGCTACGGTATGACGCGAGCTGGTGGGGCCTGGCAACCGCATATGATTCATTGCGGGGGGGCACTGGTGCGGCAGGCGGACTGGTGAACAGCGGCCTCAAGGATGACCGCCTTCACTTTGGGGGCTATATGGTACTGTCCAAGGCGAAGCTAGGCATCGGTGGCACCTTGCGGAACAATGAAGGCAGCACCACGTCCCACAGCCAGCTTTACTATGCTGGCCTGGCCTATGACATTACGCCCGCCTTCAATCTCGCGGGGCAGATCTACTACCTGGGGTTCAATCATAGTGCCAACAAGGCGTGGCTCGCGGCACTGCGCGGCACCTACGCCTTCTCCAAGCGAACCTCCGCCTATGTCACAACTGGTTTCATTGATAACCGGGGCCAATTGGCCATGTCGGTCAGTAGCGGCAGCGCCGTCGGAACCAGTGCGCCGGCACCGGGCGGCAACCAGTTTGGTGCAATGCTTGGCATCAAGCATGTCTTCTGAGTCGGCGCCTTACCTGTTTATCGCCAGAGATCAGACGAACGCAGCAAAGGCAGATTCCATTCTCTCGACGGTCGCCAATCGAGGCAGAGCGGCAAGCATCCAAATCAATATCAGGAGACAACAATGAGAGGCATTTTGAGAGCGCTACTGACCGCAAGCTTTAGTCTTGTCGCCACGCTGGCTTTCGGCCAGACCTACCCCAACAAGCCCGTCAGAATCGTTGTGCCGTATCCCGCAGGTGGAACCGTGGACGCTGTCACGCGGGTTGTTGCGCAACGCCTGAGCGAAAACCTCGGCCAGCAATTCATCGTCGATAACCGGCCTGGAGCCAGCGGAACGCTAGGTAGCAAGCTCGTGGCGACCTCTGCACCCGACGGATATACCTTGCTTGTGCAGGCATCGACCTTCGTGGCCACCCCGATGCTGATGAGCGCAAGGACCTATGACATCGAAAAGGACTTCACGGCGATCACGCAATTGGGCAGTGTCCCAATGCTGGTGACGGCGCATCCCGGTGTTCCCGCAAAGGACCTCAAGGAGTTCATGGCCGCCATCCGCAAGGAGCCGGGGAAGTACACCTTTGGCACCTCAGCAGTCGGCTCAGCTAGCCACCTTGCCGAAGAAGCGATCAAGCACGACGGCAAACTCCAGTTCGAGATCATTCCCTACAAGGGTACAGCTCCGGCGTTGACAGAAGTCATGGGCGGACACATCAATGCCATGGTGGATGCCTTGCCATCGACGCTGCCCCATGTGAAGAGTGGAAAGCTGAAGCCGCTTGCCGTCACCAGTGCGAAGCGCATTGCCGTCTTGCCGGACGTTCCGACGGTTGCGGAGTCGGGATTGACCGGTTTCGAGATGGTTTCCTGGTATGGCTTGTGGGGACCGGCGAGAATGCCCGCAGAACTGACTCAACGTATTCGGAATGAAGTCGCGAAGGCATTGACTTCGGAAAAAGCCATCAAGGTATTGGGCGATTATGGATTCAGCTCCACCGCGTCCCAGCCGGCGGACTTCACCGCATACATCAAGCAGGAGAAGGCCAGATTCAGCACCCTGATCAGGGAGGCAAATATCAAGCTCGACTGAGCGGCACGTGGAGCACCACGATGAGCACATATACCGCACGGGACCGAGCCAGCGCGGTCGAACACATCCATGGTCGCGCTGTGCGAACAGTTGAGCTGGACTACGAGACCGCGTGGCAGGACGCGATCGAGCTGGAGGACCTGGGTCGACAATTCGGTGTCGACGTGAGGTATCGCGCCGTCGAACATGTCTGCGTTGTATCCGCGGAAGCACTGCTGCGCGGCTTGCGCATGGAGAAGCCCACATTCCGGCAGCGCTACTTCTACTGCAGGTTCGACATGTCCGCGATGCCCGAGGATACGCTGCACAAGCTGGAAGAGCTTGCCATCGAACATGGCGACTACCTCATGCCCGGTCACCTCTTTACGGAGGCAACGCTGACCTAGTGTGAGTGATCCGATTCAGATGCTGTTCCTGGGCCGCCAGAGGAATTCCCCTTTGCGCAAGATCAATGACAGCAATACCACGGTCATTGGACATTGAGTTCGAGTACGCGGATGGCCGAGACGGGTCGATGAGAGACGATCAGTCATCCAGTGCCCGTGGCGCTTGACGATGAGCTGACACAGGTACGAACTTTCCCTTCCGATCGACGCCTTAGGCTATCTTAGCGAAAATTTCACGAATTCCGGCCGACCCTCTTTTCCGATTTCACCCGATCAAACAGCGTGTCCAGTTCGGCCAATGAGTCAACCCGGATTCTGGTAGCGTTACCGAACTCGACACCGCGGCGTCGAGTTCGGCCTGTCGGCGACCGGTGACAATGACATGCGCTCCTTCGCTAGCGAACCGCTTAGCGGTAGCGAGCCCGATACCGGTGGATCCACCGGTAACGATTGCGATCTTGCCTTCAAGTTTGCGGGACATGGAAGTCTCCTTGGTAGGTTGTGAGTCGGAGCGGCAACCTCGACTTCGTCCTCTGGCGCCAGGAGGCACGCGCTCGCCGCTTCCCGGCAGGCAGGTGGGCGAAAAGCTCTCCACCAACTCGTACGCTCGCAACGGGTCGAGCATCAAGGCCGCTGCCCGACCGCGCTCGCGTCGTGGCTGTGCGAAGAGGCCGACGACTTGTGCTTGATCAGAGCAACAGCGACACCACCTATCACCGCGGCCATTGCAATGGCGAGGAAGTTCTGCACCAGCGGAAGCTTCATCGAGACCAGCAGCCCGATCACGATTGGCGCCGCTATAGCGCCGATGCGCCCGACCCCCGAGGCAAAGCCGAGTCCCGTCGAACGGATCGACGTCGGGTAGAACTGCCCGGCATACGCGTACAGCAGGATTTGCGTGCCCAGCGTCGACGCGCCGACGACGGCAACGATGAGGAACAGCGGCTGCGCGCCGTAGCCGAGCAGCGTCAGCGAGAGCGCGGCGACCGCAAAGAATGCGGTCGTCACCCACTTGATGTCCAGCTTGTCGGCGAGCCATCCGCCACCAACGGCGCCGACGACTGCACCGGCGTTGTAGGCGAGCAGGAAGTTCAGCGCAGAACCGAGGCTGTAGCCGGCCATGCCCATCAGCTTGACCAGCCACGAACTGAGCGCATAGAGCATGAACAGGCAGGTCATGTAGGCGACCCAGAACATCACCGAGCTGAAGCCCCGGCCGTCCAGGAACAGCCTGCCTATGGTCGGACCTTCGGCCTTGTCCTCCGCCGGAACGAGGAACTCCTCGTGCGGCTCGAGCGGCATGTCCGGTCGGATCTTCCGGACCACTTCGCGCAGATGCGTGTGGTCGTGCTGCTTGATCAGGAACGGCAGCGACTCAGGCATGTACTTCAGGATGAACGGGATCAGCACCACTGCGGCGCCCGCGGCGATGAACACAGATTGCCAACCATAGGTCTCGATGAACTGCTTGCCGAGGAGCGCGGCGAGGATGCTGCCGACCGCGTAGCCGCAGCACATCAGCGTGACCATCACGCTGCGCACCTTCTTCGGTGAGTATTCGGTCATCTGCGCGGCTGCATTCGGGATCGCGCCGCCGATGCCGAGCCCGGCGAGGAAGCGCATCACGCTGAAGGTGATCGGGTCGTTAGTGAACCCGGCGGCCGCGGTGAAGGCGCTGAACAGGAACACGCAGATCGAGATCGCGCAGCGGCGGCCGATCTTGTCGGCCAGCGCGCCGAGCGCGATCGCTCCGAACATCATGCCGAACAGCGCCGAACTGGCCATGAAGCCCGCGGTCGCGGCCTCCACATTCATCGCCTTCATGATCGACGGAAGCGCGGTGCCTGCGACCGCCAGGTCGTAGCCGTCGAGCACCAGAATCACGAAACACCAGATCAGCACGGACCAGTGAAAGCTGTTGAACTTGGCCTCGTCGGCCAGTTTGTGAACATCTATCCGGTGCACGCTTGAAGGTGCTGTTGCCAGCTCAGGGCGGATTGACTTCATTGACTTGTCTCCTTTTATCTTCGGTTTGAGGTTCGGCATGCGGCGCAGTAACACATTCTGGGCCGAGACCTCACGGCCAACGACCGCCCGTGCATAGACAAGGTCGCTCCCCTTAGTCCGTGCAGGCTGCCCCATCCTCAGACGCGAGGGGCTTCGGGCAGGCGTTCACCGCCGCGCACGACGTATTTGGCGGGATACAGTG
>NZ_JBYSYC010000019.1:11137-139804 GCF_058782875.1 Cupriavidus sp. FW305-F7
TTGCAACGGGGCGCCACCACTTGCTTGGAAGTGCCATGACATGGCGTCGTGCCGCAGGTCCAGGCCAAGCTCGTTATCAAGTTCACACACCCATTACCTGCTACGCCGGCCCAGGAACCGGCGGCGATGTGGGCCCCAGACGCTTGAGCACATGGCTGAAAGCGCTAGGGCGCAAGACGGTAGATGCGATCGGCTGCTGCGCCAAATGCGCTTTGATCTGCATGTGCCAAACGATGGGAAGAAGTCGGGTCGCGGGAGTTTGACGTTGTGCCGAACGCCTGATGCAACTGCCGCATCGATCAACGCGATTTCGTTGGCGACCGGTTCGAGGGAGTTGCCATGCGCGATGAAGATCCGGTCGATGCCGCGCAGTGTGCGCTGGACGTTGGCAACCTGGCGGCCGCTGGCAACCTGATCGACGTCATTGAGCCCGAGGTATTCCGATACCAGCGAAGTTGCTGAAGTAGCAAGCATTGCACTGCTCGAGCAGATCGTCGCAACGTGCGTACCACCTGTCTGGTCCACGTGCGTGGACCAGATTGGTGGCAGAGGAGTGGGCGCGCCTACTGGCCGCGTAACGCATCAGCGCGTCGCAGCCCTGCGGAAATCCGACGGCGTGACGCCGGTCGCCTTCTTGAATGCGGTGCTGAAGTGCTGAGCGTGGCTGAAGCCGCAATCCAGCGCGACTTCAGTTGCGGTGCGATGAGGATCCAAGAGGAACTCTTTGGCCCGCTCGAGACGCAGACTGTACACAAAGCGCAAGGGCGTCTGCCCGGCACTTTCGCGAAAAGCCCGCATGAAATGCCGGGGACTGACACCGGCAACTTGCGCCAAGCCCTTGATCGTGAACGGCCTCGACAAGTCGGCCTCGATGTAGTCGATAACGCGCTGCAAGCTGCTAGGTGCGAGGCCGCCGCACGGGCGAATGGTGGCTGCCTGGCTGCCGTCGACCCGCGCCAGTAGGGCGAGTGCTTGCATTGCCCAGCCCTCGGCGAACAACCCGTAAAGGCTGTCCGCATTGCGCGCCTCACGGCATAGGACTGAAAGGCCACGTTGCAGATCTTCGTTGCCGAAGGCAATCAGCGGCCGATTGAAGTGGCAGCCGGCGTCGGAGGCAACGATCGGGTCGAGAAAGACCACCGTGTAGTCGAAGTGCGGGGCTACGTCGAACTCGCCTTCGACGGAAATCGAGGCCGGGAACAGAGCAAGGTTTGTTCCTTGTTTTATTCCCGAGTGGATGCGGCGGCCGTCGAGTTCCAGATGCAACTCTTTGAGGCCGTTCCGAAACCAGAACAGCGCGAGCCGCGGTTGACGAAAACGCCAAGAGATAGGCCCGGTCGCTCGGCGCGCGAGGACCTCAACATGTGTAGTGCGCGAGTCAACAATGGTGCCGGATACGAGTTCGCCCCCCACCTCTCGGTATTCAGCTTGTGAGTCTAGGTGACCATGCATTGCTTACCTCCGCTTCGACCTTGCTTCCGGCCTCATTGTGCGCGCGCCCCCTTGACCTCGCAAGCGAATCAGTGGGGTGAATACCCCTTATGGCGAGGGGGTCGCTGACGCACGGACGTCAACCGCGTTCGCTTTGCTCCCGCGCACCGTACACCTTGGCTCGACTCGTGCTGGTCTGAAGCAACGCCGATGCGATGAGCCAGGACAACGGGCCCGCGAGGGGCCCGTTGCATACTTTCAGATCACCGGCGTGTCCGACGGCCTGCCCATGCCCTTCGCCGCCGGCGCAGTGGCATTCAATGGTGCAATGGCCAGCGCGTTCTGACTCTGCTGCTGACCCATCTAGCATCGCACTTGCTGCTCAAGATGACAGTCCGCGCCCCTCCCCGCTAAAGCGGGAAATCCCGGGCCATCAGCAGGCGATCGAAGTGCGAAGGTAGATCCGCGACTTAGGTCTAGCCGATGGCGTCCCCACATCCCGTTGAAAGGCACTGCTGGCCGATTGCAGCGTCGGCCGCATCGGGCGCGCGTGATCTCGGCGCGCAGCCCCATGGGCCTGGCAACGCGGTTTGCTTGGGCAAAAACGTCGACCCTGTTCCTTCTCAGAATCTGACTTTCCCAATGCCCTTCAATTGCAGGATTTCTCGGGCTTCGTTCGGGCTGGCGATTTCGAGTCCAAGCCCCTCGATAATCTGCCGCACCTGCCGCACCTGCGCTGCATTGCTCTCGGCGAGCGTGCCCCGTCCAAGCCACAGGCTGTCTTCCAATCCGACGCGCACATTGCCGCCCATACTGGCAGACATTGCTGCAAGGCGAAGCTGATCCTTGCCTGCCCCCAGCACCGACCAGCGATAGTCATTGCCGAACAGTCGGTCGGCCGTCCGCTTCATGTGCAACACGTCTTCAGGATGCGCGCCGATACCTCCCAGGATGCCGAACACGGTCTGAACAAAGAACGGCGCCTTGACCAGACCGCGCTCGACGAAGTGCGCCAAGTTGTAGAGGTGGCCCACGTCGTAGCACTCGAATTCGAAGCGCGTGTCATTGGCGTCACATTGCGACAGGGCGTATTCAATATCCTTAAAGGTGTTGCGGAAAATCAGGTCACGACTGGCTTCCAGCGCTTCGCGCTCCCATGCATGTTTGAACTCCTTGAAACGCGCGAGCATCGGGAACAGCGCGAAGTTCATGGAGCCCATGTTGAGTGAAGCCACCTCGGGCGCAAAGCGCATTGACGGTTGAATGCGCTCCTCGATCGTCATATAGGGCGAGCCGCCACTGGTGATATTCAACACTGCATCGGTGCGTGCCATGATTTGCGGCAAGAATCGGCCGAATGCATCGGGGCTCTGGTCCGGCTTGCCCGTGACAGGATTGCGTGCATGAAGGTGAATGATTGCGGCGCCCGCTTCGGCCGCACCGACCGAGGCTTCGATGATCTCTTCCGGTGTGACCGGTAGATACCGTGACATTGAGGGCGTATGAATCGCACCGGTGACAGCGCATGTGATGATGACTTTGCTCATGATATGAAGCAGGAAATCCGCATCCGGGGGTCAGTTCGAGAGCCAGCGCGCCTGGCAAGCGATGCGTCGATGATTGCAAGCTTGAATCTGCTCTTGCCGGCTTTAGGGCGGGTTGACTTCATTAACTTGTCTCCTTTTATCTTCGGATCGAGGTTTTAGGATGCAGCGGGGCTGAGACCTCGCTCCCCATAGTCCGAGCATGGCGGGCGCTGAAACTAATGGCGCGGCGCACGCGCTCTTCGAGGCTCGTGGTTGGCGAACCTCCGGTCTTAGATTCACGACTCAGTTGGAGCGCACCCGGACCGCTGCGTGGATCGGCTCGAATCGCTCGGTAGTGCGGTCCGGCTGGCGGGTTCTGGGTCGCCCGCATGCAGATGCACGAGGGCTGCCCCATCCTCAGACGCGAGGGGCTTCGGGCAGGCGTTCACCGCCGCGCACGACGTATTTGGCGGGATACAGTGTGACCAGAACCTCGACTTCGTCCTCGGTTGCCCCGGTGCACGCGCTCCAGATCGAACTCACCTTTTTGGCCAGCGATAGCACGGCGCCGTCGCTGCGCCCATCACGTATGTGGCAGAAGATCAGCGTTTCGGAAGTGGGCTCTCCCGAACGGTAGGTATTCTCGGGCGTGGCCTCATGGAATACGACGCTAATCAAGTCGAGCGGCGAGAGGATGATCTCCCTAATCGCGCTCGTGAACTCGCTGGCGATCCTGGCTTTGACGCCAGCTTCGATTCCGACCTTACATTCGCAAACAATGATGGGCATGTTGTGTCTCCGTGAAAATGGGGCTGCTGAGGCCTCAGTGTCTCGGAACGTCGCCGCGGATGATTGCAACGGGGCGCCACCACTTGCTTGGAAGTGCCATGACATGGCGTCGTGCCGCAGGTCCAGGCCAAGCTCGTTATCGGCCGGGCCCGCCAGTGCGACGTATGTAGTGCCCTAAAACATTGCTCACGCGCTTGGCACCGCTAGACGCCCGGGCGCTGCAGGAGCGGCTGACGGCAGCGTTGGCACAAGCCGACAGCCTGTTGAGACAGATGCGCGAGATCAAGCTGGCCTTAGCGCAGTCACGGGCCAAATACGAGGCGCAGCAGGGCATCGTGGCCGACTTTCGCATCTATCTCGTGGCCAGCGAGCGACATAAAGGAGCACGTTATGTATGACTTAGGCTTATGTGTCATTTCCGGCTCCAGAGGTCGCCGGCCGAGCATCGGAAGGCACGCCTGCATTCTAGGTGGCTCATTGGCCTCTCAACGGTGACCCGGTCGTTTGCCCCCGTTTTGCGCGCCCTCCAAGACGCGCTGTATGACAGCATGGCAATGTGCGCGTTTTCCGGGATCGACCTGGGGTCAAAGCAGTGCCAGACGCGACAACCCTGCTCAAGTTTCGCCGCATGCACGTCGGGCATGTGCTGACGCGAAAGCTGTTCGACTAGCCTCGTATTCGATCTCCCTTGCGTAACTGTCCATCAAAGCGGGGTAAACCCACAGTATCCACGGCCGTCGTGGCATGAGCGCTGGCATGCGCAGGAAGTGAGGCGATGCGGTGAGCCAGTTTCCTCTCTGGGTCTGTTTCCGGCCAGCAAGCGACGTTGGTCATCGCGATCACCGAGTCATTCGAATGTCCGCTCCCTAGTGACAAGGGACTTTGGCCCGCCAACGACACACCCTCACTTTCATCGGCCGAGCGGCTGTCCCGGCTTATCTGATTGAGAATGGTGAGCAGCGTCCTTTCCAGGCAGCACAGATCTTTCGCTTCACATTGGGCTGTCTGGCCTGCCTGGGGAGCACGTTCGGGTCCTTCAGCTCTTTAATGGAGGCCACCGGGCCTTCAGCAGGCAGCACGGGTCTTGTGGGTCGGCAACCCAATCCCTTGCGCACGGCACTCCGGACCACGGTTATGGACTAGGGGAAGGCGCTGAAGGCCGGCGTCGTGATTGACGATGTCGCCCACCAAAATCTCACTCCATCGGGACCGTCTGGCACGGCCCAACGTAGAGACAGCGTCTGTTGGTTTCCCACCCACATCACGGTAGTCGAATCGTCGCCTATCGCTCCCCGTGGGCCCAATCCGTGGCGACGTACGCACACCAAGACACTGGCACGCGACATGCGATACGACTAGTGAGCAAGGGACACGGCAACTCGCTACATCCAATGCTCACTAACTCGACCTGAGCAAAGGAGCTTCATCATGGCTACCCAAACCAACGAACGCGCGACCATTGTCATTCATGACCTGCCGGCCATCGAAGTCCTGGATTGCGTCGAAATGTCCGCCATCAAGGGTGGCCAGATCGACCAGCGCCTCGCAGACTACATCCAGAACGTCTATCAGTACACCCATGACTGGGCAGGTGGCGCCCGCCCAGTCCCGAAGTACTGACCGCAGCGCCTTGCCGGCCGACTTCTTGCCATCGTGCGTTGGTCGGCCGGCATCCTATTGGCGATGTCGGCGCCGGCAGCGCCTATCAGCAAATGTGCATCAGCCCGGCGGGGTGATGCCGCCGTGGCCCATGCGCGTTCCTTCGGCGGCTACTCCGTAGCTTTTTGTTTTCGAGTCGCGCCTAGCGACCGGCCTGGCTTCTGGCGGCTCCTATCCTGTCAGCGGACATTAATCTCAGCGCTGTCAAATGACAGAGAAGGGTCGTTCTGAGACGGATGCTCACAAGATCTCCAGCGGCGTGAATCCCGCTTGCGTAAAGGTCTGAAGCGACCGAACGGACGAAATCCTCTCGGCTGGCCAGGGCAGTGATTGAGGGGGTTCGAATTGCCGAGAGCCAGAAGCCCAGTTAGCTGACGGTCACTGCCTCAGCGCGACGCCGCATCGCATGCTATATGGCGCGGAGAGATATGCGTAGCGGGTACGACCTGCGCCTGAGGCGCGTTGCGCCCCGTACCCCAGTCTCAGGCCCCCGACCTGCTCAGCAACACGGGATCATTGCGATAGAGATCGGGAAAGATCTGCTTCAGGTTGCCGATCTTGGGAAGGTCGTTGATCACGATGTATGGGTGGCGCGGATTCTTCGTCAGGAAGTCCTGGTGATAGGCTTCCGCCGGGTAGAACCCTTTGTAGTCCTCCAAGCGCGTCACAATCGGTGCGCGGAACGACTTGGCTGCCCCAAGCTGGGCGATATAGGCCTCGGCAATCGCACGATGCGCCGGCGTGACCGGAAAGATCGCGGAGCGGTATTGGGTGCCGTGATCGGGCCCCTGGTAGTTGAGCTGGGTCGGGTTGTGTGCCACCGAGAAGAAGACCTGCAGCAGCTTGCCGTAGCTGACTTGCGCCGGGTCGTAGCGGATCTCGACGGATTCCGCGTGGCCCGTCGTGCCTGAGCCTACCTTCTCGTACTGCGCCGTGCTGGCCGCGCCGCCGGCATAGCCTGATGTCACACGCGTCACGCCACGTACGTGCTGGAATACGCCCTGGACTCCCCAGAAGCAACCGCCAGCAAACACGGCCGTCGCGGCGTGGTCATCACCGGGCTTCTCGTCCTGCGAGGGGGCGGGGATGCGTACCGCGTCCTCGGCGGACAGTGCGGGCCGCCCCCAGATGGCGGCAACGGCCACCAGCATGACGACGCCCATGAGCTTAAGCGCGGTGGCGTGTGTCCAGCGCTGCAGTGCTGCAATCGCGTTCATGTTAGGTTCCTTGGGTTCGAAGGGTTAGCCAAACGTGAAGGCATAGGCCTCCACGCCGGGATCGAGGAATTCGATGGCAAACGTGCGGTCCCTGATCTCGCCGTCCTGCCGCACCAGTTGGTAGAGGCGCTGGGCGGTGACCTCGCCGGTTCCATCCGGTGCGGTGTCGGTGCCGTGCGACGTGCCTGGCTCGGCGCCGTCGATCGTCACGCGGAACCTGACCGGCTTGTCGTCCTGGGCCGGACCGAGCACGAGGTGCAGATCGCGTGCGTGGAAGCGGTAGACGATGCGTCCGTTCGGGCGGTCAAGCGTGGCGCGCTCCGCGCCGATGCGCCAGTTGCCGGCAAGGCCCCATTGATTCAGGTCGGGCTTCGCGGGCGCCGTGTAGTCCTTGGGCCGGTCATGCGCCGCGCCGCCAGGCGAGCCGAAGTTCTCCGCGCGTTCGTATCCAACATAGGTCTCCGGCGATCGTATCGCACCGTTGTCCGCCGCCATCTGCACCCCACCGCCGGTCTTGTCGTTCAACGTGGCCGGCATGGCCATCGCGATCTTCGCCACATCGGCGTGGCCGGCTTCCTCCAGCAGTTGGCGAATCACGGCTTCCGAGTGTTCGTATTCACCTTCGCCGAAATGGTGGAAGCGAATTCGGCCCTGCGCGTCGATGAAGTAGTGCGCGGGCCAGTACTGGTTGCCGAAGGCGCGCCAGATGGCGAAGTTGTTGTCAATCGCCACAGGATAGGTCACGCCGAGCTCGCGGGAGGCCCTTTTCACGTTGTCAATATTGCGCTCGAACGCGAATTCCGGTGCGTGGACGCCGATGACGACGAGCCCCTCGTCCTTGTACTTGTTGGCCCACGCCTTCACGTAGGGCAGCGTGCGCAGGCAGTTGATGCAGGAGTAGGTCCAGAAGTCGACCAGCACGACCTTGCCGCGCAGGCCCTCGGCGGGCAGCGGCGGGGAATTCAACCATTCGACGGCACCGTTGAGTCCCGGGAACAGACCTTCGACCGGAAGCGCCGCTGCCCTGCCCCCGGCACGTATCATCATCGCGCCGCCATTGGCGTCGCCCGGCACCGGGCCTTTCGAATTCGCGCTCATCATCATCGTGCCGTCCTGCTTCTCGGCGGCCTTGTTGCCGGCCAGCCTGTTGACGAGGTGCTCCTCCAGTCCGCCCGTGGCGATCGTCGAGACACGCGCCAACACGCCGGTATCGAGACCTAGCCCGATCGCCACCACGCCGACGAGCATGGCGGCACCAATGCCGCGGCGTATCCATTCGCCAGTGTCGAGCGAACGCTTCATGGCCGCGAACACCCGTCCCCCGATCAGCAGGGCCACCGCCAGTGACGTCGCCGCGCCAGCCGCATACGCCAGCAGCAGCAGCGTGGTACCAAGGTTGGCGCCTTGCAGTGCCGCGCCGGTCAGGACGAGGCCCAGGATCGGTCCCGCGCAGGGCGCCCAGAGCAGCCCAGTGGCGATGCCCAGCAGAAACGACGAGGCCGGGCTGGCTGCACGGCCATCGGCTTGCGCGAAGTTGGACAGGCGGCTGCCTGCGCTGACCAGCGGGCGCATCAGCCGCTCGGCAAGCTGAGGTAGCAGCAGCGTCAGGCCGAACACGGCCAGCAGCGCAATGGCGAGCCAGCGTCCATACTGGTTGGCTTGCGCCACCCGGCCGCCGCCCACGGCGGCCAGCGTGGCCACCAGCGCAAAGGTGATGCCCATGCCGGCCAGCAGCGGCAGGCCGCTGCGCGCGAAGGGCTGGTCCGCGCGTGCGAATACGAACGGCAGTACGGGCAGGATGCAGGGGCTCAGGATGGTGAGCGCACCGCCGAGATAGGCAAGGATCAGGAGCAGCATGGTTCTGTACGTGTCGACAGGGAGGGCTTCACGGGAGTCGTCAGGCGGCGGGCCGGAATGTCATGGCGACCCCGTTCATGCAATAGCGCAGGCCGGTCGGCTTCGGGCCATCGTCGAAGACATGTCCCAGGTGACCGCCGCAGCGCCGGCAATGGACCTCGGTGCGCAGCATGCCGAGGGTACGGTCCTCGGTGGTACCCACGGCATTCTCCAGCGGTGCCCAGAAGCTGGGCCAGCCGGTCTCGCTGTCGAACTTGGTCTTCGAGGAGAACAAGTCGAGCTCGCAGCCAGCACAGGCAAAGATGCCGTTGCGGTGCTCGCCGTTGAGCGGGCTGCTGAAGGGTCGCTCCGTGCCCTCGTTGCGCAGCACGGCGTACTGGGCCGGGGACAGCTTCCGGCGCCACGCCTCGTCGCTCATGGTGACCTCGAAGCGTTCCGCTACCTTGCGGGTCTCGCCAGCAATCGCCGCGCCGCCGGCCAGCGCACGCCAGCCGCCCATGGCGGCAAGCGTGGCGGCCAAGGTGCCGCCGGACAATAAAAAGCGCCTGTTGATGCGCATGATGGCCTCCTATGCAGGTGAGGGCGGCGCAGGTCTGGCAAGCACTTCCGCTGGCTGTTCCTGTCGCGCTTACTGCTGCATTTAAGGTGACCGGTGTATCTGGCCTGTAGTGCCTTGCGACGCGGGTTGTCAGCGCAAGTAGCTAGACTCCAGCTTGATACACAGCGATACAAGAATCCGATGGGACCGCCCTGCATGTGACGCCGGCACGATGTAGCGGCCGCCGGTCATCCGCGGCCGCATGATGACGATTCTGGCCCTTTTCGGAGTGGCCGTCTCTACAGGCCAGCGGCTCCCTTCGGCTCGCCCGGAATCTCTTCAGTGAAGTGACTGTTGCCTCGAATCGAGCAACCACTCCAGTTCCTGCACCTTCAACGAAATTGGAACATCAGAACATCCCTTATGTCCGTTCGTTGCCGGTTCGTGTGGTCGGCGGGCTACGGCCTGAGCCGGCCAAGAGCGGGCGCTGGGGATCGGCAAAAATCAGTCCGTTGAGCAGCCGCGAACGGTCATTCGGGCCGCGCACGGGGACAGTCTAACGCTACCGATTGACGGAAAATCTACCACTCCGGCCGTTCGGCGTTGAGTCGCTGGACGGCAGAGACGGGTCCGAAGTCGCTTCTGGCGCTGCAGAGTCCGGTCCCAAATGGTCAGCGGGTCGAGACCGGCCAGAAGCGGCCTGTACCTCGCCATCAAGGCCTCTAGCTCACTAATGGCGGCTTCCAAGCTTGGAGGGACATCAATTTGGCCGGCCAAAAACGCCCCACTCCACCGAGCGGGGGCGTCTCCCTGTTTAATCCCTGTCAGCCTACCGGATTGCGTGCCATGACGATCCACGCCGCGCCGTTGATCATCACCGACCGCTCGCCGGGGAGGCCCGCGAAGGCGGCACGAACTGCGGCCGAGGCGCGGGCGCGGATGTCGTCGGGCTGATCAGCGAGCGCACGCGACAACGGGCCGACCTCGAGTGTCATCTTCACCGCGTCGTCGATCGCAGCGTCCCGCGTCCCGCCCTCGCCGAACGGGACGGAAGCGTCGAAGGGGGCGATAGCAATATCGGTGAAGCCAGCCGCCGTCAGGATGCGTGCCACGCGCCCCCGGTCGCCGAAGGAAAACGGGCCGGGCGCTTCGGGATCGGGCAGCGCGCTCGGCGGGACGATGCCCTTGAGCGCGCCCATCGGCAGGCGCACCCAATCGTTCTCGGCCGCGCCGCGCCAGCAGACGAAAGCGACCCGCCCGCCGGGCCGGAGCGCGCGTCGCATGTGGGCGAACGCCGCTATCGGATCGTCGAAGAACATCACCCCGAAACGCGAGAACAGGATGTCGAACGCGGCCTCGGGCAGCTCTGCGCTGCTGGCGTCGGCCACCTGAAACAGGGCCGGCGTATCCCGTTGCGCAAGCGCGCGCGCTCGGCCGATCAGCGGTTCGGATATATCCACGCCCAGCACTTGGCCCCCTGCGCCGACGCGGGCTGCGAGAGCCAGACTCGACGCGCCCGCGCCGCAGCCGATGTCCAGCACGCGCTCACCCGTCGCAGGCGCGGCGGCTTCTATCGCGGCCTGGCCGAACACCGCCACCATAGCGTCGAGCCGGGCCTGGTTGGCAACCCAGCGCTCCCCGCTTTGACCGTTCCAGTCACCGACCTGATCGGCACTTTGCTCTGCCATGTCATCTCCTTGACTCGACGATCCGTCCTTCACCGCGCCGATCTACGCCAACCTTTTCGAAGGCGACGACGCAACGGGAGAAAGGAATCTGTGCTCTCAAACAACCATCGACTGCTGGGCGAAGATACCCGCCATCGCGCCCTGCGATGATGCCTGGGTGACCGAGGGCAAGAAGGGCGTGGCGAGGTCGCCAGCGGCGTAGATGCCGGGGATGCTGGTTTGGCGGCGCTCGTCGACTTTGAGGACGATGCCAGTGGGCGTATCGACCGTGGCAAGGCCCAGTGATTCATGCAGGCTTGCGGACGGTTTGTTGCGCGGATGGGCGAACAGGACGTCGACCGCGACATTGCGGCGGGTATCGAGATTGACCGTGGTGATATGGCCCTTGTGATGGGCGATCTCGACGATCCGGCCATCGACGACAGGTATGTTGCGGCGCGCCAGATCGGCCTGGATATCGGCCGCAATGTCATGACCATCGGCGAAGACAGTCAACTTGTCAGTCCAATCGCGGAACAGCCTGGCAGACTGGTGCGACTGTGGGCCGGACCAGACGAGGCCCCAATGCTGGCCGGCGACTTCAAAGCCGTCGCAATAGGGGCAGGGCACGATGGACGTGCCCCAGCTTTCGGCAAAGCCCGGAACATCAGGCATCTGGTCGGCTACGCCATAGCTCAGGATGAGGCGGCGCGCCCTTAGGCTTTCGTGATCGTCAGTGACGACGCAGAAATCGTCGATGGCACCAGACACGCTCTCGGCCCGAGCATTGACCAGCCTGATCGTTGGATAGCGCGCGAGCTGCTGTCGCGCCTCGACTAGGATGTCCAGCGGCGGCTTGTGATCGTGGCCGAGCAGGCCATGCGAGTGGCCGGCAAAGCGGTTGCGCGGCCGGCCGGTATCGAGAACGGTGACCTTGCGGCGCGCACGGCCGAGCTGCAGGGCGGCGGCGAGGCCGGCAAAGCTGCCGCCGATGATGATGACGTCATTCATGGTGATGGGCTCCGTGTTGTGGATAGAGGGGTGGCTAGGCCTGGTGCGCAATAACGTCCGGAGATAAGCGCTTGAGACGGTCAGCGAGCAGGGCTTCGGCATTGGCAGAAAGTTGCCCATGGCTATTGACCGGCTGGACAATGCCGCATTCGTTATCGCCGGGCGGCCCGGGGAAAGCTGATTTGGACAACCGGTTGGAACCTACCCTTGGCTTGCACATTTTCGATACTCCGTGGTATCGTAGTGCAAGAATTTGAATACTGTCAAGTACTGGAATTTTCGTGACCGAAAACAGCCAGGGCCGGCGCGGTCGGCCCGCCAACGAGGCGCTTCGCCAAACGATAGTCGACACCGCCTGCGAACTCTTCGTGGAACTGGGTTTTCAAGCGACGACCATGGACAAGGTCGCCCAGCGGGCGAAGATATCCAAGCTAAGCATCTATCGGCACTTCGAGAACAAGGAGGCGCTGTTCAGCGCGGCCATGGTGGCCCGCTGCGAGCAGTTTGCACCGCAGGCTCTTTTTGAAGGCGTCGACGGTTCGGCCGAAGATCAGCTCATGGCGGTGGGGTCATCCCTGCTTCGCACGCTGTTGAGCCCGGACGTCCGCAGTGTCGAAGCCATGGTTTTGGCCGACAAGACGAATCAAAAGTCGTTAAGCAAGCTCCATTACGAAGCCGGCCCCGCCCATGTCATCGCCCAAATCGAGGCCGTGTTGCGCCAGTTGCACGCGAAAGCGATTCTGAACGTACCCGATGCTCTCCAGTCCGCCCGCTTGTTCGCCGCGCTTTTCAAAGGATCCGATCTCCTGCTTATCGCCCGCTTCGACGAGGCGAGAGCAGAGGACGACAACGAAATCGAATCCTATTGCCGGTCGGCCGTCGCCATGTTCATCGCCGCGCACGGTGGCATCTAAAGATGCCATCGCGGCCGATGAAGAACACGCAGCAGTTGCATACGCTGTTCGCCCTGAGCAACCTATGGATGATGCGTGGACGACTGATGGGCGAGGCCGCATGAGCGCAAAAGCCGTCCGCGCGGGCAGGCAGAGGCCGCTTTACACACGATAGCGGCCGCTACTGCGGCCCAAGTGGAACGACAGAGAAGGGTCGCAAAGAGACAGTGAGCGACCGGTGCGGGGCAGTCCAACGAATTCGCGCTTCAATTCAGGTCAGTCTCGCTATTTCCGGTTCTCATCCGAACGAGCGCGGACCGAATTGGACGCTAAGTCGTTGATTTTTCGGAGAACGCAGTCTCGAGAATTCCGATTCCTCACAGCAACAATGCGGGCGGGCTGGCGAATGTGCTCGAAAAATCGCTGGGCGGGGCCAAAAAAGGCGGCAATGCCCCGTTGATGGAGGTGTACGAGTACGCCGAGCCCGTCACGCAGCGCGGCCTGGTCTTCATGGATACGCCGGGCTATGACCCGGTGGCCGCCACCGGGCAGATCGCGGGCGGGGCGAACCTGATCTGCTTTACCACGGGCCGGGGCTCGTGCTTTGGTCCCGTGCCGGCCCCGACAATCAAGCTGGCGAGCAATACGCCGATGCACGTGCGCATGAAAGCGGACATGGACATCAACTGCGGCCCGATCATCGACGGGGACGCCACGCTGGAGCAGATGGGCCAGGAGATCTTCGCCCGCATCCTGCAGCATGCGTCGGGCACGAAGACCAAGAGCGAGGCGCTTGGCGTGGGTGAGCACGAGTTCGTGCCCTGGCCTGTGGGCGTGACGGTCTGAGGCCAGCGCGCCGCCTACCCGCGCGCAACGCAGAACAGGCGGCCCGAGAGCGGCGCGGAGCGCAGCACATCAGGCGCCACCGGTCGCCGGGCGCTGGTGATGTAGAGCCGGCCGCCCTTGTGCCCGCCAATGGCGACGCCGGTCGGGTAGGACACCGGCAGCGCGAACCACATCCCACCGGCGGGCGTGCTATCGATAGTCCCCCAGCACCGTCGCTCGCGTGAATTCCTCGATATTGTCCAGAAGCGCGTCGAGTGCTTCCCCTGCGCCGTCGACATCGCCGCGCGCAATTGCCGCGGCCACGGTGGCGTGCAGCTTCGACATCGTTGGCAAGTCTGCCGCCTCCTTGTAGTGCAGATACCAGAAGCGGCGCGACAACCCATGCATCAGCCGCATCGACCCTTCGGCAAACTCGTTACGGGCGGCAACCAGGCACAACTCATTGAATTCCCGGTCCGCGCGCACGAAGGCCACGTCGTCGCCGCTACGCGATGATTGCTCGAATTCCTTCGCCAGGCGCTTGAAGTGGTCGCGCTGCTCGGCAGTGGCGCGGCGTGCGGCGCAGCGGCAGATCAGCCGCTCTACCTCGCGGCGCGTCTCCAGCAAGCGAAGCTGCTTGCCCACGTCGATGGGCGCAATCAGCAGGCCGCGCTGTGGCAGCACCATGATCAAGTGTTCACGCGCCAGGCGCTGGATCGCCTCCCGGATCGGCGTGCGGCCGATTCCCGTCATCTCGCTGAGTTGCAACTCCGATACGGAGCTACCCGGCGCCAGCTTCAGCGTCACGATTGCCTCTTCCATTTGCTCGTACGCCAGGTCAGTCAGCTTGCCCCGCAGTCCTGGGACCTCTTCAGGCTCTTGTACTGGCGCAGAACGGGTGCGCGTGGCGGATTTTAAGGTCATGGCCGAGATCTGGATGCACGGAGAACCCATTGTATATGAGCCGTACGCATCTTCTGTGCGCGCTGTATTTCGCCCTTGCTTCTCGTAGCCTTTCTGCTACTATCCCACTAATATATTAGATGTGTACCGGAGGGCGCCGTGGCGGACGATGATGTCGTAGTCGTGGGAAAGGGGCCGATCACCGTGGTGGCCATACATGGGATTCAGGGCACACGGGGCGCCTGGCTGCCACTCGCACGCCAGTTGGCAGACCGATGCACGTTCATCCTGCCAAACCTGCCCGGCCGGGGCCGGGCGAGGGCACCCGCCAATGCGCACGACTGCACGCTGGACGCCTACGCCCGCGAGCTGGGCCGGACGATTGCCCGCCATGTTGATGGGACGTTCGTGCTGGCGGGGTGGAGCATGGGGGTGTCCGTGGCATTGGCCTATCTGTCGCAGGCCCGCACGACGGCCGCGTGGCCGTCGCCTACCGAGTTGCTGTTGGTTTCGGGCACGCCGCACCTCGACCGGGTGGCCTGGTTCCCGCCGTCGTCACCCGATGCGCTGCTGGAAGCCATCGCGGCACGCGAGCAACGACTCGGGCTGCGCGAGGCCGCCAACCATCGCGCCGTGGCATGGACCTGGAACGCGATCCGGCGGACGGATCAGCGCTGCGAGCTGGCTCACATCACGTGCCCCGCGCTTGTCCTGCACGGTAGCGAGGACTCCGACTGCCCGCTGACTCACGGCGCGATGCTAGCCGACGGTATTCGTGGCGCCGAATTTCACGTTCTGCAAGGCGCTGGCCACAACGTGCTTACCGAACGCACCGAGGACATGGCCGCGTATCTGCGCAAACAATGGCCGCGCCCGGCAGCAGCGCACGGCTCCAGACCATCCCGACAGGAGACATCATGAGAGTGGAGGACCTTATCTATTTCTGCGCGCCAGCGCGTCTGATCATGGGCGCCGGCAGCCGCGCCCAGTTGCCTGCGCTGTTGCAGCGTCTCGGTTATCGCTGCGGCCTGCTGGTCACGGATACGTTCTTCACGTCTGCCACGCCATGGGTCGATGAACTTGTCGCTGCCGCTCGCGCGCACGGCGTGGAACTGACGGTCTATGACGGCGGCATGCCGGATCCCACGACCACGCTCTGCGACACAGCCACGGCAGCCATTCGGGCGCAGGCAGGCAGCGTGCCTTTCGATCACGTCATCGCACTGGGCGGGGGCAGCAATATCGATCTGGCCAAGGCCCTTTGCCTGACCATGCCCGGCGGCGAACCGATACGGAATTTCATTGGCACGATCGAAAGCGCCACTTACATCCTGCCGCTGGTTGCGCTACCCACCACCGCCGGCACGGGATCCGAAGCCACGCCCGGGGCGATCCTGATCGACCCGGAGAACGCCACCAAGGTCGCCGTCATGGACAACCGGCTGAGATCCGCCGTGGCATTGATCGATCCCGAGTTCACCTACACTTGCCCGCAGCGCGTCACGGCCGATGCGGGAATCGATGCGCTGACCCACGCGATCGAGTCATACCTGACGCTCGACGCCGCCCGTTTCGACCGAGGCGGGGACGCCGATCCGGGCTACAGCGGTCGCAATGCCCTGACGATGTTGTTCGCGCATGAATCGATACGCCTGTGCTGCCAATATCTGTTACGCAGCTACCAACGCGGCGACGACACCGAAGCGCGCATCGGGATGAGCCATGCGAGCCTCTATGCCGCGTTGTCGTATGGCAGTGCCGGCCTGAACGCGGTGCATGGCATCGCCTATGCCGTGGCGGGGCTGACGCATCGCTCGCACGGCACGACCAATGCTGTGATGCTGCCATACGTGCTCGATGCCCTGCGCGATGTGCGTGGCGACGAGATGCTTGCCGTCGCGAGGCTGTTTGGGATCGAGGAGCCCGACTCGGATAGGGCCGTGGCGCGCCTGCCCGTCGTGATCCGCGATCTGGTCCGTGACCTCGGCATTCCCACGACCCTGCAGCAATGCGGTATCGCGCAAGACGACTTGGAGACGCTGGTGAAAGATGCCCTTGGTGTGGCGCGCCTCGCCAAGGCATTTCCCGTGCCGGACGTGCCGGAGCGCTATGCCGCCATCGTCCGGCATGCCTGGCATGGCAATCTCCGCCGAAGCCCCAGCTATCTCCCCACGCCGCGCGGCATAGCGCTGCATTGAGCGATGGATTGAACGATGGATTGAACGATGCCGCGCCGCAGCGGCATGGTGTAAACAATGGCTTGAATATTAGAAATGTCCAACTAACATATTACAAAAGCGCGCCGCAAAGAGTGCGCTTCACCTACACAGGAGACAACCATGGATATGTCAGCAGGCGCCCTCAGGCTGGAGGCCGGCGTAGCGGCGCGGCTGGAACGATTGCCAATGACGGGCTATCAGCGCTCGTTGTTCGGCATCATCGCCACCGCGTGGTTTTTTGATTCAATGGATCTCGGCCTCATGACCTTCGTGCTCGGCTCGATCAAGGCCGAGTTCGGCCTGACCGCCGCACAGGCCGGCATGCTCGCCAGCTCAAGCTTCCTGGGCATGTTCGTGGGTGCCGCCATCGCCGGCCTGCTGGCGGATCGCTTCGGCCGCAAGCCCGTATTCCAGGTCAGCATGATCTTCTGGGGCGTGGGCAGCCTGATGTGCGGGCTGGCTGACAACGTCACGACGCTGATGCTTTACCGCGTGCTGCTTGGCTTTGGTATGGGCATGGAGTTCCCGATCGGCCTGTCGATGGTGTCCGAAATCGTGCCGGCCAAGAGCCGCGGCAAGTATGTGGCCATCCTGGAGGGGTTCTGGCCGATCGGCTTCATCGCCGCCGGCGCGCTGACTTATTTTGTGCTGCCGATGATTGGCTGGCGCGGCATCTTCATCGCACTGGCCGTGCCAGCGGTATTCGTGTTCGTGGTGCGTCGGATAGTGCCGGAATCGCCGCGCTGGCTCGAGGATGTGGGACGCAAGTGCGAAGCCGACGCCGTGATGGCAGGTATCGAACAGCGCGTGGAGCGCGCCTGGGGCCGCGCGTTGCCCCCCGTCGCGACGACCTACCGGAGTGCGCCATCCGCTAGCCGCAAGGCACGTTTCATGGAACTCTGGTCAGGTCCCTATGCGCGCCGGACGATCATGCTCTGGTCGGTCTGGTTCTTCGCACTGCTCGGTTATTACGGCCTGACCACCTGGCTCGGAGCGCTGCTCCAGCAGGCCGGCTATGCGGTGACCAAGTCCGTGCTTTACACGGTCTACATCTCGCTGGCTGGTATTCCCGGGTTCATGTTCTCGGCATGGCTGCTCGAGAAATGGGGTCGCAAGCCAACCTGCGCGCTGATGCTGCTCGGCAGCGCTGTGGCCGCATATGCTTACGGACAGGCGGCGGTGCACAAGGTGCCGGTGGAGCAGTTGATCGCCGCCGGGCTGTGCATGCAGTTCTTCCTGTTCGGCATGTGGTCGGTGCTCTATGCCTACACCCCGGAACTCTATCCCACGCGCTCGCGCGCCACCGGCTCCGGCTTTGCCTCGTCGATTGGCCGCATCGGTTCGCTGGCGGGGCCCTACCTGGTCGGCGTGCTGCTGCCGGTGACCGGGCAGGGCGGGATTTTCACACTGGGGGCGATGTCCTTCGCCGTGGCAGCGGCGACGGTGCTGATGCTCGGTGTGGAAACACGCGGCAGGGCGCTGGAGGAAGTCTCTCAATAACGATTCGCCAGCGCGGCCAGCGCGCCGCGGCTGAGAGCCCCCTGTGCGACAGGGGCATTTTTTGGATCTTGGCCTTTTTATATCCAACTAATATGTTAGTGAGAGGGCTTTTACCGGAGATGCAATCATGATGACTGAACGCCAACGTCAGTTCAGGGAGCAGTACGAGGCCGACATCAGCCCGCTCTACAACGGGTTGCTGCACATCACTGTCATCTATGGCGTGGGCATCGCCGCGCTGTACTGGGCGATCCATCGCCTGCACGACGTTACGTGGGAGTGGGCCTTGATCCTGCCGGTGTTTCTGGCCGGCAACTTCGTCGAATGGTTCATGCACCGCTACGTCATGCACCGCCGGATCGACGTCTTTGCCCTGCGCGCGATCTACGAACGCCACACGCGCCAGCATCACCAGTACTTCACCGATCAGGAGCCCACCATCGATACGACGCGTGAATTCCGCATCGTGTTCTTCCCGTGGCGCGTGCTGGCGACGCTGGGCGTGGGCGGCGGTGCGCTGGGCTATGCGGCGTCCCTGATCCTCAACGCCAACGCCGGCTACTTCGTGTTCATCACGATGGTGGCCCAGTACCTGGTCTACGAGACGTTCCATTACTGCTGCCACGTGCACGACAACTGGTTCGTGCGCAACATGCCATTTATCAACACTATCCGGCGCCATCACACCGCCCATCACAATATGGGCATCATGATGAAGTACAACATGAACCTGACGTTCCCGATCGCGGATTACATCATGGGGACCTCGGACCTGCGCCGGGGACTGATCGGGCATCTGTTCAACGGCTACAGCGAAGCGCACGTCAAGGAAGAGCTGAAGCCGGTAATCCAGAAGTTCCGCACGGACCATTCGCGCGTGACGCTCGACGGACCCCTGCTGGACGACGAGGAGCGCCGCGCGATGGTTGCGTGACCCTCTCATGAAAATGGGGATGGTCCTGCGCTATCGCTGCTGGGTCTCCCCTAACCACTCGAACGCTTTGCTAACGACTGTCCGAATCTCTGCAAGGTTGGGTCACTCGTTGATCAAGGTCAAATCGACCGAAAGTGGCCGAATGCTGCCGTGGTTTGCCACTCCCGGCAGGTGGCCGAGCCGGGCAAGCCGCGACATATTGCCGAACCGATGGCGGGCTCGATCATCACCGTGGCAGTCCAGCCGGGGTAGCGCGCGGCCTCGAGCACTGCTGGCCGGCGCTGGAGGCGATGAAGATCGAGACTCATATTGCCGTCGATAGCGATTGCGAGGTCGCCGCCGTACATGTGCGACAGGGATATCGGGTGGCCGCAAACGGGTTATTGATAGAGTTGAAATGGCCAGATTGACTCTGACAATGAGACCTCGTGTCAAGCTGGGGCGACATGAAGATGCACTGTTCAGATGCGGCTTGGTCGCTTATACGCGCTCTGTCTTAATGCGCCACGCCCCCTCGGCATAGGCTGGGCGCGCTGGGCGAATTGCTTTCTCAGCCGGTGGAACGCAAGAAGGGCGCCCGTTCGAGCGTTCCGCGCCTGGCGGCACTTCACAAAGCATCGCCGACATTCGCCTCGGATGGCGAAGCTACAGCGCAAATCGTAACCGCATCGTTCTATCTCGGTGTGACGCTGTTGATTGTGGCTGGGGCGGTTGCCCTGATTGCTTCGTTTCAGTTTCACCGCTTTGCACCCTCTGCGGCCGCGACCGCTAATCAAAAAACCCTCTGCTTTAGCGGTCGGTCAGGCGCGCTCCCAAAACATAAACTCATCGTTGATCTACGGGGTGAGTGTCTCAAGCTGCCATGCGACCTACGGCCGTCGCTCGCGTCGCGCGCGTCACCGGGATCTACGGATTGGGATCGTCGTAGGACTCAAAATAGAATCTCATTGCGCCCCGAAACAGAACTGCGGAAACTCCACCGATTAGAAAAGGAATGCCCCGGAAGGCAACGACATCAACAATGAAATACATCACGGCAGCCACAATAGACGCCGTCCCGAAATGATTCCATCCTTCGACGAGCAATGCCGTGTTAGCCGCTGCACCAATGTTGGCAAGGACAACGAGCAAGGCTCCGAGCCAGAATGAAAGCCACGGTGAGCTCACAAACACGATGTGATTGGCAAAAGCCATACCGGCAATGAACGATGGCAAGGCGAAATGGATAAAAGCGAGACGCCCAAGTTGTGAGATGTCCCCATACGCTTGCGGGCCGCGCCTGAATCCCGCATCGAGGAGAGGCAAACTAATGACGGCAGTAACGGCGAACCAGAGTCCACCTGCAATTGCCACCGCCCAAGGACTGGCCAGCCAGTTCATGCTCGGGAAGCGATCGCGGGCGTCGGAAAGTTTCGTGTCAGGCCTCATCAACGGTCTCCCGTTCCTTCTTTATCCAAACCGAGAGTCTGGGTGCCTTAACTAGCTCGCTCATATGCATTTCCCGAAACGGCCGGTCCGGCCAATGAGAAACGTATCACCGACCAGCAGCCGTAGGCTAGAAGCACGACGAGGCGGTGTTACGCGGGTGCGACAGCACAGACCGGAGTGACCGCTCATGGCCGCAAACGGTCCACCGCCGGCCGCCAGCAGCCGACCCTCCCCGAACTCAGGTGTGTAAGACACCTTGATTGGGCACCAACTAGGCACTCGTGTTACTTGCGACTTCAGGCACCAACTCATGAAGTCGAGAAAGAACGAGTCGTGCCGCCCGGGACAACGGATGATGTCGCGTGACGCCCATGGCAATGATCCGTGGCAAGCGCGGCTCGACAATCTCGACGGCGGACAAGTGCCCGGTGGCAACTTCGTGATCCACCGCGAGGATTGGAAGTATTGTCAAAGCGCCACCCGAAAGCGCAACCTCCTTCATCGTATTCAGCGATTCGACTTCCAGCGCCACATCCAGCGAGATGCCGAGCTGACGCGCGTGCTGGTCGAGAATCGATCGCAGCCCGTTGGGGGCCGGTGGCAGGACAAGCGGCAGGCCACCGAGCTTGCGGAACGGCACCGTCGCCGCCCCGGCGAGCGGATGCCCGGGCGCGCAGATCAGGTAAGTGGCGACCTCAGCAAGCACGTCTTCTCCCTGGCGGGGCCCGGGACCATAGCGGTTGATGACCGCCAGGTCCAGATGGCCCGATTCCAGTTCCTCGTCGAGTTGTCCGCTGAAGCCTTCGGCCACGCGCAGCCGGACACCGGGCGCCGAAGCGCGCAGATTCTCGAACAGCGCCGGTATCAGGCGCGGCGCCATTGACGGCAGCACGCCGATCCTCACCTGTCCGAACGGGACGCCCGCCGCGTCCTTGACCTCATCGCGCAGCCGTGCCGACTGGGCCAGCAGCAACTGGACATGCGGGAAGACCCGCTGGCCGAATTCCGACAGCACCACGCCTCGGCCGGTTCGTTCGAACAGCCGGTCGCCCCATTCCGCCTCGATCTGCGCAATCGCACGGCTCACCAGTGACTGGGCAATCCCCTGCGAGCGTGCCGCACGTGACAGCGATCCCACTTCGGCCACCAGTGCCACGGTTTCGAGCTGTTTCAGGTTCACACTGGTACTCCATCCAAAAAGTCGATATCAGATATCGATGATTCTACTCTTTTGAGTTGGCTCAGGACTCCATACACTGAGGACATCCCTCCCTGCAGAGAGGGCTTACGCAACATTTGGAGACAACATGCCGTGCTTTTCCGCTGTGCTTCGCGCATTCCGGCGGCCGTTATGCGCCTTGTTGGTCGCTGCCACCCCGGCGGCTTTCAGTGCCGCCGCTGCCGCCTCGACCGGCTATCCCGCCAAACCGATCCGCCTGGTCGTGCCGTTTCCGGCCGGCGGACCCACTGACGCGATGGCGCGACTGATCGGCCAGCACCTGTCGCAACAGCTTGGACAGCCAGTGTTGGTCGACAACCGCGGCGGCGCCGGCGGCACCATCGCCACCGAGGCCGCCGCGCAGGCGGCACCCGACGGCTATACGCTCTTCTTTTCCACCACCGGTACCATGGCCATCAACCCGTGGCTCTACCGCTCGCTGAAGGTGGACCCCCTCAAGTCGTTCGATGCCGTGGGCTCGGTGGCGTCCACGGTCAACGTGCTGGTGGTGTCGAACAACCTGCCGGTCGGCAATATCAAGGAACTGATCGCGCTGGCAAAGCAGAAGCCGGGCACGCTGACGTTCGGCTCAGCCGGCAACGGCAGCTCCAACCATCTGTCCGGCGAACTGTTCAAGTCGATGGCCGGCATTGATATCGTCCATGTGCCGTACAAGGGCTCGGCCGCGGCGTTCACTGACCTGCTTGGCGGACGCATCTCGATGATGTTCGACACGGTATCCAGCCAGGGGCAGTACATCAACGCGGGCAAGGTCAAGGCGCTAGGCGTGACCGGCGCGACCCGTTCGGAAGCGCTGCCCAGGGTGCCGACGATTGCCGAGGCCGGCCTGCCGGGCTTCGACGTGACGATCTGGTTCGGCCTGTCGGCGCCGAAGGGCACCACGCCGGACGTGATCCGTCGCCTGAACAGCGAACTACAGGCCGTGCTGGCGCAGGTAGACGTGCAGAAACAGCTTGCCGCGCTGGGCGCCCGGCCCCTGCCGGGAACGCCGGCCGAGTTCTCGAAACTGATCCAGCATGACGCGGGCAAATGGTCGCCGGTGGTCAAGGCATCGGGAGCGACCCTTGACTGAGACCACAGCAACCTTCGACGCCCTGTTCTCGCCCGCATCGGTGGCCGTCATCGGCGCCTCGGATAACCCCAACAAGGTGGGCGGACGACCGATCCACTACATGCGCACCTTCGGCTATGCGGGCGAGGTGTTTCCGGTCAACCCGGCGCGCGAGGTCATCCAGGGCTATCGTGCGTACCCCGATCTTGATGCGATCGGCAAGGCGCCGGACGCCGTCGTGATTGCAGTCTCGGGCGAAGCCACGCTTGGGCAGGTGCGCAAGTGCGGCGCCGCGGGCGTCAAGGCTGCCGTCATCATGGCGTCGGGTTTTGCCGAAACGGGCGAGGCGGGACGCCAGCGGCAGCAGGAACTGGTGGCCGTGGCCAATGCCAGCGGCATGCGGCTGGTAGGCCCGAACGCGCAAGGCACGGCCAATTTTGCCAGCGGCGCGGTGCTCAATTTCTCGACGATGTTCATGGAGGTGGCGCCCCAGGACGGCCCGATCGCGATCATCAGCCAGAGTGGCGCAGCGAGCGTCATGCCTTATGCATTGCTGCGCCAGGCTGGCTACGGCGTGCGCTACCTGGTGGCGACGGGCAACGACGCCGATCTCGACGCCTGCGCGATGACCGCAGCCGTGGCGGCGGACCCCGATGTGCGGTTGATCCTGGTCTACCTCGAATCGGTGTCCGACCCTGCCCAGCTTGCCCGCGCGGCGGAAGTGGCCCGAGCGCGTGGCGCCAGCATCGTGGCGATCAAGGCCGGCAACAGCCAGCGCGGTGCCAAGGCGGCGGCCTCGCATACCGGTGCGCTGGTCGGCAACGATGCCGCGATCGATGCCTTCCTGGCACGTCACGGCATCTGGCGTGCGCGTGACATTGGCGAACTGGTCCGCGCGGTGCCGCTGTATTTGCAGCAGCGCGCCCCGGGGCAGGGCCGCACGGTCGTGATGAGCCATAGCGGTGCGGTGGGTGTGATGGCGGCCGACCTGGCCGAACGGCACGATCTGCCGCTGACCGAACTCCAGCCGGCAACGCTGCGCGAACTGGGCGCGATCCTGCCCGAGTTCGGCACGGCCAGCAATCCGCTCGACATGACAGCGGCGCTGCTGGGCAAGGCCGACATGTTCCCGCGCGTGCTCCAGGCGCTGGGCGCCGATCCGCAGGCCGACATGGTGATGGTTGGCATTCCGGTGGCGGGTCCCGGCTACGACGTCGAGGCACTGGCGCGCGACGCCGCCGCCTTCAGCGCGGGCCAAGCCAAGCCGTTGGTGGCCAGCGCGACGCAACAATCGGTCCGCGAGGTCTTCGTGCGACACGGCGTGCCGGCCTTTGTCACCGAAGCCGATGCCGTTGCAGCGCTTGCGCAGTATGTCGCGCATCATCGGCTGGCCGCGGCGGCAACGGTGACGGAGACGGCGTCGACCTGGCCTGACGCGCAGCGCCTCAACGGCAGCGGCTTGCAGGACGAAGCCCGTAGCCTGGCCTTGCTCGCCGAAGCCGGCGTACCGATCGTGGCGCACCGACTCTGTGACAGCGTGGATGCGGCGGTAGCGGCGTTTGACGCGCTCGGCGGGGTGCCGGTGGTGGTCAAGGGCTGTGCGGCGGACGTCCCGCACAAGAGCGAGCACGGCCTCGTGCAGCTTCGACTGACCGATGCCTCCAGCGTGGCCCGGGCGGCGCAGGACTGCCTCGACACGCTGCAGCGGCTGGGCGTGGAATCGCCACGGGTAATTGTGGCGACGATGGTCAAGGGCCGTCATGAGTTTGCGCTGGGGGTCTCGGTCGATCATGTGTTCGGGCCGCTGGTGATGATCGGGGAGGGCGGCACACTGATCGAACTACGCAAGGACGTTGTGACCCTCCTGGCGCCGTTCACGGCCGAAGACGTCAAGGCGGCCTGCGCAAGACTGCGCCTGGCGCCGCTGTTCGATGGCTATCGCGACATCCCGGCGCTTGATCTCGACGCGCTGGCAGCGTCCGCAGTGGCGCTCGGCGACTGGGCATTGTGTCACCGTACTGCGCTGGCATCGGTGGATATCAACCCGCTGATGGTGATGGCTGCCGGCGAAGGGGTCATGGCGGTCGATGCCGTGGTGGAACTCAAGTGGAATTGAACATGGAAACTGTACGCGTCGAACGGGATAACGACATTGCCATCGTCACGCTGAACCGCCCGACCAGAATGAATGCGGTCAATGACGCCTTGCGCGGCGAGTTGATCGAAGCCCTTGGCCGGCTCAACGCCGAGCCTTCGGTGCGCGCCGTCGTGCTGGCCGGTGCCGGCGAGCGGGCGTTTTGTGCCGGACAGGATCTTGATGAGGCGGCCACGGTGACCTGGCAACAGCTCGTGCCCTGGCTGAATCGGCAACGGGCGATGTACCAGGCCGTACGCGACCTGGACAAGCCCTGCGTGGCCGCCGTGCGGGGTGTGGCGGCAGGCGCGGGGTTCCAGCTTGCGCTGTGTGCGGACTGGCGGCTGGCCACAGCAGACAGTCGCTGGGGGCAGCCGGAGGTCAAGGCAGGCCTGGCGAGCATCGTCGGATCCTACCTGATGGCGCTGCACGTGGGGCACACCCATAACGTGCAGATGTCGCTCTCGGGCGATCTGGTCAGTGGCCAGCGCGCCTTCGATATCGGTCTGGTGACGGCACTATGCGGCGAGACCGAACTGATGGCGCAGGCGCTCGCGCAGGCCAGATCGCTCGCGGCGCTGCCGCCGACCGCCGTGCGCCTGTCCAAGCAGCGCTTTCGCGCCATGACGCAGCCGGGATTCGATGACGCCTGTGTCGCCGGAATCCGGGCGCAACTCGAATGCTATGCCGACGGCGAACCGCAGCGCGTGATGGCTGCGTTCCTCGACAAACGCAACACAAGGGAGTCGCAGTGAAGCAATTTACCCAACATTATATAGACGGCGCACGTCGCCCGATTCGAGCCGGCGAGTCAATTCGCGTCTACGATTCGGCGACCGAAGCCCCGTTGGCCGATGTCAGTCTCGGCACCGCGGGCGATGTGGCCGAAGCCGTGGCGGCGGCCGCGCGGGCGCAGCCTGGCTGGCAGGCGCTGGGCGCAGCCGGACGGGCGCCGTATCTGCGCGCGCTGGCCGACGCGCTGGAAGACTGCGCGGCGGAGCTGGCCAATGAGATCTCGCGCGAAGTCGGCATGCCGCTGAAGCTGTCGCGTCGGATCCAGGTCGATGCACCAATCGCGGCGTGGCGCGCCACGGCGGCGCTGGCGGACACGTTCGCCTTCGTCCGGACGATCGGCAATTCCCGCGTGACGCTGGCACCGGTCGGGGCGGTAGCCGCTATTACGCCGTGGAACTACCCGCTGCATCAGATCACGGCCAAGGTGGCGCCAGCGCTGCTGGCCGGCTGCACGGTGGTGCTGAAGCCGTCAGAGCTGGCTCCGGCCGTAACCGAACGGATGATGGCCGCGTGCGAGCAGACGAAGCTGCCGCCGGGCGTCCTGAATCTCGTGTTGGGCGGCGCGGCGGTCGGCGAGGCGCTGGTATCGCATCCCGACATCCAGATGGTGTCGTTCACCGGCTCCACGGCTGTCGGCCGCAAGGTCGCCGCGCAGGCGGCCGGCGACATGAAACGTGTGTCGATGGAACTGGGCGGGAAGTCCGCGTCCGTCGTGCTGCCGGGCGCGGATCTCGCCAGGGCGGTCAAGGCGACGGTCAACTCATGTTTCCTCAACTCGGGGCAGACTTGCAGCGCGACTACCCGGCTGATCGTACCCCGCGAGGACTACCCGCAGTGCCGGCAACTGCTGGCGGAGGCGGCAGCAGCGATGATGCTCGGCGATCCCGCCGATGGCGAAACCCGGATCGGCCCCTTGCTATCGGCGCGGCAGCGTCAACGCGTGCAGGCGCATATCGCCGAAGCGGAGCAGGCAGGCTTTGATCGGATCGCCGGCGGTGTCGATGTGCCGGTGCCGGCGACCGGCTATTTTGTCGCGCCGACCATCTACGGCAACGTCGCACCCGACAGCCGGCTGGCGAATGAGGAGGTCTTCGGACCGGTGCTGGCGGTGCTGTGCTATGACAGCGTCGACGAGGCGATCACCTTGGCCAACAGCACGCGCTACGGGCTGGCAGCAAGTGTCTGGGCTGCCGATGACGGTGCTGGCGAAGTGGTCGCCAACGGGCTGCGGGCAGGGCAGGTGGACGTCAACGGCGCCCGGTTCAATCCTGCAGCACCGTTCGGCGGCTTCGGCATGTCCGGCGTCGGGCGGGAAGGCGGCGTGTATGGGCTGGAGGAGTTCCTGGAACCGAGATCCGTTCAGCTCCCTTAGTACGACATCGAAAGGAATCGCAACATGTACAGTCAGATTACCGTTGCTCGCGCCGGAAAAAGCGAGCGGATCGCCGTGGTCACCATGAACCGGCCGGACAAGCTCAATGCGCTGACCAAGGTCATGGAGGCCGAACTGCGCGACGCCATGGAGGCCGTCGATCGCGACGACGACGTCCGCGTGGTGGTGCTGACCGGGGCAGGCAAGGGCTTCTGCGCCGGCATGGACATCAACGAGCTCGAAGTGCTGCCACCGGGCGATATCCGCGCCTCTCAGTGGATGCGCCCGTTCGACATGAACCGGCGCGCCGACTACCAGACCCGCTATGGCTACTTCCCGGCCATGCGCAAGCCCGTGATCGCGGCGATCAATGGTGCGGCAGCGGGGCTGGGGCTGGTGTTCGCACTCTACAGCGACATGCGCTTCGCCAGTGCCGACGCCGCATTCAGTACCGCGTTCGCGCGTCGGGGCTTGATTGCCGAGCACGGCATCTCCTGGCTGCTGCCGCGCGTGGTCGGCCCCGGTCATGCGGCCGACCTGTTGTACTCGGCGCGCAAGCTGCTGGCTGACGAGGCGCTGCGGATCGGCCTGGTCGACCGTGCGGTGGATGCGGACGCCCTCATGGCGACCACGCTCGACTATGCCGACGACTTGGCCGAGAACGTTTCGCCCCGATCTATTCGTGTGATGAAGCGGCAACTGTGGGAGCAGCCGTTCCAGTCATTGGCCGAGGCCACACGAGTCGCCAATGCCGAAATGTTCGAAAGCATCCAGAGCGAGGATTTTACGGAAGGGGTTGCGCATTTCCTCGAGCGCAGACCTGCCCAATTTTCCGGCCGGTGACCGGCAATCGGTCCCATGCGCGGCGGCAAGACTCTGCTTCTGCGCATGATTGCTGACCTCGAAGCTCGACCGTCTCTGACCGACCCGCTGCCGTCGTTCGCCCCAGTACGGCTCCGGCGTCAACTTCTGAAGTACAGCGGTCATTCAACGCTGCGTTACAGCCGGCAGATCATCGACATGGACATGCGTCATGTCTGTTCTCGGGATGACTGTACTGGTCGAAGAACGTTCCGCATATCTATGCGTGATTAAAAACGCACTCCTTCCCCGCCCAAGCCGGGCGGCCAATGCAGTTTAGGTAACGTCGAGCGTCTAATGAGTGGACTATTGGCCCACAGCGATGGCTGCCTGACCTATACGGGGCGGAAAACTTTACGCGGCTGTCTGGGCTAGGTCTGGCGCCCACTGGTAGAGTCGGCTCCTCACCGAGGACATGCATCGATTGCCTGCCCTATGCGCCACTGCATAGCGCAGGAAATTCCTTGTGCTGGACGCAGACTGAATTCAGGTCTATATTTGGACCGGTAGTCTCAAGCCTAGGGAGCGGATATGAAACCGAGTCAGGTCAAGCCTATAAGCTATCTGAAAAGCCACGCAGCAGAAATCGTCCGGGACATCACCGAGAGCGGCGAGCCCATGCTGATCACACAGAACGGCGAGGCAAAGGTAGTCGTGCAGGATGCCCAATCCTATGAGGACATGCAACAGACGGTTGCCCTTCTGAAGATTCTGGCGATGGGTCAGAATGACATCGAGACGGGCAACTTCACCCCGACGGACGAAGTGTTTGCCGAACTGGAGCGCATGGACAGGGAGGAAGGGATCGAATGAAGTCTGTAATTCTCGGGCCTGCCAAGTCCGACTTGCAAGACTTGCGACGGTACATCATTAATAAATTTGGCAACAAGACTTGGCTTGAGACCAGAAGCAAGATTCAACAATCAATCAAGCAGGTAGAAGATTTCCCACTGAAGGGTAGCAACCCACCCGAGTTGATAGATTTCCAACCAACGAAATACTATCAAGTCATCAGCGGCATGAACAGAATCATCTACCAGATTGCAAACGACACCGTTTACATACACATCATAAGCGACACCAGGCGAGACCTTAAAGCAATACTCGCAAAACGGCTCCTAAGAACGTAGGACCTAAGAAGTTCTCATTTGCCTGTCCTCCGTGGGAGCCTACGCTTGCTCCCGCAACACCTAGCTCACACAGAGCCAAACTTTACGTTGCTCGCGCAGCGAATTCGCGGTCGAGGTCATAGGTCTTCGATCTGGCGGGGTACCTTCACGGATCTGGGCTCACGGGATCCTCGTGTGAATTGCAGTGCTGGCATGTATCTATGGTTCCAATGCCCAGGGGAAAGGAGTTCGCGTGGGAATAGGTGGGATGCGTGCGTTTCGATCCCCAGGTGCCGCCGAATTCGTCTACCACAATGGCCATCGGTAAATGGCCCTGATGGCCGATCAGCAGCCTTGGCCTTCCTGATCCCGGGCGTCGCTTCCCGACCCTGAAGCGTCCTTCGGGCACACACAAAGTCTGCGGCGGCTTCCGGTTGCGAAGCGGCCGCCCGAACGTCGCGGCTACAGCTCATACGAATGACCCGTTATGGCCGGGAAGCGACTTCCGTCAGCCGCAAGGCGGTCGGCCCTTGCCGACTGGGCCAAGGCGCGGCGATAAGGTTCGATAACGTTGTGCTTATCAGAGATAATCGAACGGAACCCCTTCGCCGGTTGTGAAGCAGTTTCGACACGCCACATGGCACGTCGGTGCCAACCGGCGGCTTCAAGGAGGGCTCGGGCAAACGCTGCGAGACGGTACTCAGGGCTTCTTTCGGTGATTCCTCGGGGCAGTAAGACGCTGCGCGGACCTTCAGCGAGACCGGTAGCGTGCCGGGAGGAACGAGCAGGGGCTGGCTTGCGAAGGCAGATATCAGTCGTGGCGGCTAGCCGCAGGGCAGGGCGGCTCTATGTTTCTGCGTCCCTTGCGGTAGGCAGTCGGGCTGTGCTGCATCCAGCCCTTGAACGCGCGGGAGAACGCCGCGGTGTTGGCAATGCCCACCAGTGTCGCAATGCTGTCGATAGAGGTATTCCGCCGCGCCTGGCACGGCGGAATACCTGATAGTTCTGGCGCAGCTGGTTGACGACTGGATTCGACGCAGCAAAGGGCATCGGCAACTGTTGTGCCTAGGCAGCGCAGCTGAGCTCAACGTCTTGCAGGCGGAACATATCCGCCTGTGCGACGCAAGTCTGCGGTCTGAAGGCGACGAGGCATTGCGGGTCTTGTTCTGGACGTCGGCGCGGCGGCATGCCGCTAGTCTGCCGCGGCTGCAAGCGGGAGTGCCCGGGCAGGTGTCCAGTAGGGCGGCCCCGCGCGATCCTGTGTGAAGACTGCGCCGCCCTGCGGCTTGACGCGCGGCGTTACAGGCCGCATCCGGCCATGCGCCTCATTGCTGCGCAGCCCTCGGTGTCGGGGGATGCCTGGTACCGCTGCGCCACCTGTGCGGTGCAATGGCTACGGCACAAGCAGCGCCATGAGCTGTTCGTCGTCTGGTCACTGGATGCCGGTTACGTGTGAGCTTTGCAGGCATCTGCCGGGTCGATGGCGGCGAGCCGCGACCAAACCCGTGGCGGATGCCCGCATCGGAACGGGCAATCGGCGAGCCTTCGCTTTCTCGTTGGAGTAGCCGCAGATGAATGGCTTCGTGGCGCTGGTGTGTGGGTCGAAGACGTGCCGGTGGATCTTCCCGATATTGCCACCGTAAACATGGACGCTGATCGAGACCCTGTCGTCGTAGAGGTTGGAGACCCGATGCACGTCACCCGTAACTGGCGAAAGACACTCGACCGTGCCGGGCATGAGATCGCCAACGCCCAGCGAGCGCATGGGCTTCCCTGCTTCCGCCACCCCGAATCCTTCCGCGCGCTCGCCGCCGCGCAGCATGCCGATCAGTGCCCACACGGTGTGGCCATGGATCGGCGTCCGCTGGCCGGGCCCCCAAACGAAGCTGACCACCGAGAAACGATCCGTGGGATCGGCGTGAAGCAGGTATTGCTGATAGAAGAGCGGATCGGGCTGCGCATACTGGCTCGGCAGCCAATCGTCCCGGCTCACAAGGTCGGCCAGAAGCTGGCGTCCCTGGGCCAGTATCTGAGCTTCGTTGCCCTCAGCGTTGTCAACGAGTTGCGTGAAGCTGCGTACAAATTGATCGAAGTGCCAGGATAGGTGCATAGGGTGGCTCCGTTGCTTGCTTCCATTGATCGATGGACTTTTGTCCGGTGAGTTTAGCGAGAGCTTGTTTCATGCTCAATTGAGCTTGCACTCAAGCGCGCCACGCCAGGAAAGGAGGGTGGCTACCTGCAGCACGATCATCTAAGATTCCGCGCAGCGCGGGAAACCATGAAAGGGAGTTCAATATGTTCCGTCACGCTGCCAGCGTTGTGCCAACGCTCAGGCAACTCGAACTCTTGCTTTCATTGGTATCGGCGGATGGCATCGCCGGCGCGGGTGCCAAGCTCGGCATGTCGCCTTCGGCCACCAGCCATTTGCTTCGTGCCCTGGAAAGGGCGCTCGGGACGGAACTCGTCAACCGGAACGCGGCGGGTGTAGAGCTCACTCAGGGGTAATCGTACTTTTCGTGCAAAGTGTGCCATGAACGCGAGCATCAGCGGACCGATGCTTGCGGTGCTTTACCGAAGATGAGGGAGGGCCCCTCGAGGCCGGCTTGCAGGGGCGCGTCGTAACGGAAATCAACTACCCAGAGATCTTCCTGAAGCCTGCCGCTGTCCGGTGAGCGGATGTGGCATAGAGGGCGGCGGGATGATTCACCAAGGCTCACCGGGCATCCGCTTGTGCGGATGCCCGGGTCAGTCCATGCTCGCCCGTTCGAGGAATCAGGGATGCCACCAGGGCGGCTCACCGCTGCCCTCGAGATATTCCCCTTGCTTCGTAATAAAGGTGCGAAGTTCGTGCTTCGGAGCGAACTCATTCGCCAGCGCGTGTCCGAGCCAGTCCAGTGAGGCTGTCAGCCATTCATCGGACTGTGGACCGATCGGGTGGAACTCATACTGGTAAATCCACAGTTCCTTGGGGCCGCGCAGCTTTTCATACACACCAATGCTGGAGTCCAGCGTTGTCAGTTCGTCATTCTCGCCAGTGATGATCAGATACGGAATGTCGACCTTGGGGGCGATCTCTTCGAGCGTCATGGCCTTCGATAGCGCCTGAATTTCCTCCGTATTGGTAATGCCGGTCATAAACATCAGGTTTGCCATGAAACTGGGCTGTGCCTGATTGAGCAGCACGTACTTGTCGCCCAGGTTCGACATGTTGGCGGCGATGGCACGAATGCGCGGTTCGACTGCGGCAGCACGAGTTGCCCACCAGGATCCCATGCTGGATCCCATGATCACGATTCGCTCGGAGTCAATAGCCGGGTTTGCGGACAGCCAATCGATCACCGCAGTAATGGCTCGATCATAGTTATCGAGCGACATTTTCAGGCCCCTGGTCAGGCTCTCGCCCTGACCTGGGCCGTCGAGCGCAAAGGCTGCCCAACCGCGGGGGAGGATCCGCTGCTCCATCAGCTTATGCCAGTCCTCCTTAAACATATCCATGCCTGGAAGCAGGATCACGCAGGGTAGTTTCTCGGCGTTGGGGGGCATTTCCAGGATCCCATGCAGGTGGTGACCCTCGAAAGGCAGGGCAACCCGCTCGATCGGGTGGTCGGCGAACGCGATCACCTTTTCAAAGGACTCAACCACCTTCTCGAGGTATCGCATCCGGCGAGGGTCGTCGCCGAGGATCGAGTAATGCGTGCGTGCGTATAGCAGCGTGGCGCGCTCATATAGCCGACGCGCCGTCTGGCTGAAGCCACGTTCCTCCCAATGCCGGGCACGATGCTCAATCTCCCTGGCGGCCGCGCTCCACGCGGAAGGGAGCATCGAGCCCGCCTTGACCGGCCCGAATACCCGCTTCAGGTCCGTCGAGTCGTAGCCAATCTGCTCGAAGATCGCGCCGGCGTCCGGGTGAAGGACGTCCAGTCCACCGACAGCGAGGAACGCGTCGAGCACCCAACGCTGGCCTTTTCGCATTGCATCCATTGGTTTCTCCTGTGAGTTTCGGCAGAAATATAGTGTGGTATCAGTGATCACGCAATAGAAAGTTGTCGCCACATGAAAAATGCCCTTTGCGGCACTTAATGGCAGTGATACGCCGAAAAATTGCCAGGACCGCGTAACTTTGCTGTTCGCCTCGTATACCCTAGTTGATATTTGTGATCACTAAAACGATAGTGCAAACACGCAGGCCGTGCTTGGTGCCTGACCGCCAAAAGGGGAGAACAGATGTCACGTCAAAGGCTTCGGATGGTGCTGGCCGCGTTGGTCGCCAGCGTGTTCAACGGGTCGCTGATGGCGGCGCAACCCGCGCCACTGCGCGTGGGGTTGCTGACCGTCAAGACAGGTGTTGCCGCGGGGATCGGGCAACAGATGCAGGACGGTTTCGAATACCTGCTGCAAGAGCGGGGCGGAAAGCTCGCCGGCCGCGACGTGGAGCTTGTGGTAGCCGATACTGCGGCGTCGCCGGCAGTCGCGAAGGCGAAGTTCCTGCAACTGACTGAGCGCGATCGTGTCGAGGTGGTGATCGGCCCGCTAGCCGCCTTCGAGGCCGTTGCCATTCGCGACGATATCGCGCGGGCGAAGATCCCGGTCATTCTCAGTTCCGCCGCGGCGGAAGACCTGACCCAGCGCAAGGCGGACCCCTGGATGGTGCGAAGCTCGTCGACTTCCGCGCAGGCCATGCATCCGTTTGGCGAGTACGCCGCCAATACCCTCAAGTACCGGCGCATCGCGGTCGTAGCGGAGGACCTCTCCTTTTCCCATGAAACGGTAGCTGGATTTCAGCGGACCTTCGAGGAAGCCGGCGGGAAGATTGTGCAAAAGCTGTGGGCGCCATTCAACGCTACGGATTTCGCGACCGTGATTGCGCAGATTCGCCCGAACGTTGACGCGGTCCTGATCAATTTCTCCGGCGGTAATGCAGCGCGCTTCTTGAAGCAGTACCGCGACTACGGGCTCAAGCAGAGGATTCCCTTGCTGGCAGGGATGAATACGGTCGATGAATCCCTGCTTGAGAAAATGGGCGACGAGGCCCTCGGAATCGTCTCCGCTGGTTGGTATAGCGGTGCCATCGTCTCGCCCGCCAACGACCGCTATGTCGCGGGCTTTCGCAAGCAGTACCACATCGCGCCAGGCTTCTATGCAACCGGCGGCTACAGCGCCGGGCTGATTCTCGAACAGGCACTGCAAGCGGGTGGCACAACCGCACTCTCTGGCCGAGCCCTTGCCGACGCGATGCACGCGGTTCGCATATCGCAAAGCCCTCGCGGTCCGCTAACGCTGGATCGCCTCGGGAACCCCGTGGTGACCGTCTACATCCGCAAGGTCGCGCGCGTCGGGGGCAAGCTGGTCAACACGGTCGTCCGCGAATACCCGGGTGTCACCCAGTTCTGGACGTATGACCCGTCTGCGTTCCTGGCCAATCCCGTCTATTCGCGGGACTACCCACCGTCACGCAACCTCGACTGATGCGGCAAGGATTCACCATGTCTACGTTTCTGATCCAGACGCTTAATGGGCTGACCTTCGCTTCGGTGCTGTTTCTGATGGCGGCGGGCTTCACGCTGATCTTCGGTCTGATGAGCGTCCCCAACATGGCACACGGAGCGCTGTTCATGCTGGGGGGCTATCTCTGTGTCACGCTGGTCGATGCAGAACTTCCATTCGCGCTTGCCGCCCTGGGCAGCGCCATGGTCGTCGGCATTCTCGGCATCGCACTGGAGCGCGCGATCTTGCGGCGGCTTGCCCATAACGAGCTGGCACAGGTGCTCGCGACCCTCGGGATGGCATTCGTCATTGCCGACAGCTGCAAGACCGTTTGGGGCGGCATGCCACTGGAGGTCGCTGTGCCACCGCTCCTGATGGGCGCGGTATCGCTTGGCGAACTTATCTTTCCCTTATACCGACTGTTCGTCATGGCACTTGCAGTGGTTACGGCGGTAGCTCTGGACCTCTCACTGTCTCGGACGCTGCTCGGTGCTCGATTGCGCGCAGCCGTAGAGGACCGGACCATGGCCCGCGCAGTTGGCATTCGCGTCGACCGACTCTTCATGACGATCTTCTTCGTCGGTGCAGCGCTTGTCGGCATTGGCGGCGCAATGGGTGCACCAATCCTGTCGGTCTTCCCGGGTCTCGATATGGAGGTGCTTCCTCTGGTGCTGATCGTTGTAGTGCTAGGCGGAACAGGCAGTATCCCCGGTGCGATGCTGGGAAGCTTGATCACGGGCCTGGTTCATAGCTTCGGACAGTCGGTTGTCCCGGAGATGTCATACGTGCTCTTGTTCGTGCCGATGATTGTCGTATTGGCGTATCGGCCTCAGGGACTGTTCGGGAGGGTCGTCGCATGAAGGCCTTTACATCTTTCGCCGGCCCTTGCATTGCTGGTGCGCTGGTCCTTATGCTGCCGCTGGCGAGCGAGTCGCCGTTCTACCTGGACCTGGCGGTCCACATCATGCTCGCCGCCTTGATTGCCACCAGTCTTAACCTGCTACTTGGGCTGGGCGGACTGCTGTCGTTCGCGCAATCGGCGCTAGCGGGTGCGGCGGCCTACGGAGTGGCTATCGCCGGCCAGCACACTGGGCTGGGGCCCTGGGTGCTCGCAGTGATTGCGGTGGGCGCCGCCGTAGCGCTCTCGGTAGTCGTCGGCATTCTTGCGCTACGAACCAGTGGACTCAGTATCGGCATGATCACGCTGGCCATTGCCCAGGTGCTGTGGGGGGTAGCAATGCACTGGGGCAGCGTGACGGGCGGTGAGAATGGCATGACTGGAATTGCCAGGCCTGTGCTGCCGTGGGTGGATACGAACAACCCCATCGTTTGGTTTGAGTTCGTGGCGGTCTGCTTTCTCGCGATGCTATGCCTGGTGCAAAGGTTCATGCAGTCGCAACTCGGCCGGTGTCTGGACGGCACGAGATCGCAGCCGCGGCGGATGTCGGCCCTGGGCTTTGACGTCTGGCGTATCCGACTGCTCGCCTTCGCATTTGCCGGACTGGTAGCAGCGATTGCAGGTGTGCTGCTTGCTTTTCACCAGCAATTCATCAGTCCCCACTCGCTATCGCTTGGCGAAACCGCAGAAAGCTTGCTGATGGTAATAGTCGGCGGGCCTGCCACACTGCTCGGACCTGTGGTCGGTGCAGGGATCGTCGTCGGCTTTCGCGTACTTTTAAGTGGCTATATCGAGAGCTGGCCAACGTGCCTGGGCCTGCTGCTCATTGCTGTGGTGCTGTTTGTTCCCGCGGGGATCGTGCCTGGCCTGGCCTCTCTCCTTCGTAGCAGGAGCATTCGATGATCCACTCCTCAGTCCTTTCGGTGGGCACGCATGCCGCCACTTCGGGGGTCTCTGTCGACGGCAGTTCGACTGCAATCGGCCTTGTTGACCTGTCTATTTCATTCGGCGCCCTGCGCGTCGTGGAGGGTGTAAATCTGACGATTCGGCGGGGGGAGCGCCGGCTACTCCTAGGGCCGAATGGCGCCGGAAAGACAACCTTGCTGAATCTGATCGCGGGCGACCTGCGTGCCACGCGCGGCCGTATCTCGTTGCTTGGACAAGATGTCACAGCCAAGCCTACGCATGCCCGGGCGCGCATGGGCGTGGGCAGGACCTATCAGATACTCACACCCTTTCGCGACAAGACGCTGTTGCATAACGTGCTGATGTCGCTGACGGGGGGGCAGACCACACGTTCGGCCGAGCGCTTGAGCCCTTGGAAGCGTTTCGGCGGCTCAGCGCTCGAAGCTGACGCCCGTGCCGTGCTAGCTCGTGTGGACCTCGAGGTCCGCGCCGAGACGCCCGTGCACGCCTGCTCGTACGGAGAACTGCGGCGGCTGGAGATTGCTATGGCCCTGGCACAGCAGCCCAGCATCCTGCTCCTGGACGAGCCGTTGGCGGGGCTGTCGGGAGCTGAGCGTGTGGGCGTTGCCGAACTGCTGTCGCACCTGCCGAAGACTCTGACCATCGTGATGGTCGAGCACGACATGGATGTGGCGCTTGCCTATGCCGAGTCAATCACGGTGTTGCAAAGCGGCCGCGTTGTCGTCGATGGGGACAAGCACTCGGTCCTGGCTGACCCTCGCACGCAGGAGATATACCTTGCTCACTAATACCCTTCCCGCACTTGCGCTGTCCGGCGTCACCGCGGGCTACGACCAAAGTGAAATTCTGCAGGACGTTTCGCTGACCGTTCGCCCTGGTACCGTGCTTGCGCTGCTTGGCCGAAACGGCGCGGGCAAGACTACCTGCATCCACACGGTCATGGGCATGGTGCCCGCGTATCGAGGTGCCATTCAGTTGTTCGGCGAGAACATCGTCAGGCTGCCGGTTGACAGCATTGTCCGACACGGTGTGGCACTGGTTCCGCAAGGGCGTCGCCTTTTCTCATTCTTGTCTGTACGCGAAAACCTGACCGTTGCCAGGACCGCCGACGCCGCCCATTCAGGCCCGCCCTGGACTATCGCCCAGATTGTGGAAATGTTTCCACGACTAGGGGAACGATTCCATCAGCGTGCCGGAACGCTTTCCGGTGGCGAACAACAGATGCTGGCAATCGGCCGGGCGCTGATGAGCCGCCCGCGCGTGCTGTTGATGGATGAGCCCACGGAAGGGCTTTCTCCCCAAATGATTGACGAAGTCGCTGCGATCGTTGCGCGGCTGCGGGAGGCTGGCCTGTCGATCCTGCTCGTTGAGCAGAACAGCAAGATTGCCCTTTCGGTCGCTGATGACGTGGCGGTTCTCGTCAGTGGACGCGTCGCATATACGGATCGCGCGACAGAACTGGCAAGCCAGCCGGTACTGATGGAGCGCTTCCTGGGCGTTGCGTCGGCCGAAACACCGGCGCTGGCCTGAGGAGCTACGCATAGCGACGACGCGTTCCCGGGGCTGGCAAGGGGAGCCGGTATTGCATTGAAATGCTTTTCTTGGAGGAGACACATGAGGTGGAATCAGGAAGTGGCAGTCGTGCAGTCAATGCGAGGCGTGGCCTATCGGCAGCGGCGCAGGGAGGCAGTCAGTCGAATCGGGATAGCGCTGGCTGCTATCGGTATGGGCTTTGGTGGATCCGCCCGCGCAAGCCTGAACCTATATGGCGTGCTCGACGTCGGTTTGAACTATCGGTCGGTGGCCGGGGTGGATCCGTCCACGGGGCGCGCGGCCGGAGCGCTCGCGCTGGCCTCCGGAAATGAGTTGACCAGTCGCTGGGGGCTTATCGGTCTCGAAGACATTGGCGCGGGATACAAGATTGCGTTCAAGCTGGAAAGCGGCTTCGCGGCGGATACGGGCGTCGCCAATGCTTCCGTGCCATTTCCGCACGACACCGGATCATTGTTCGACCGTGGAGCAACGATAGGTGTGGTTGCGCCGTGGGGGACTGTACGCTTAGGGCGCAACTGGTCTTCATTCTTCGATGGCATCTCGGCCGGCGATGCTACGGGCTATATGAACTTTGGTTCGCTCGCAAACGCGACATTCCAGAACTCCTCGAACTTCAAGCCGAGCGAAGGGTTTCCCGGCATTGCCTCCGGTGCTTACAGCGCCGCCAACGGCGGCCTGATGTACACGTGGGTCAACAAGTCAATCAAGTACATGCTGCCGGATGAGTTCTATGGATTCAGCGGTGGCGTCACCTACGGCCTTGGTGGTACCCCGGGCAGCTTCTCGAACAAGTCCACGTTGACGGCCAACCTGAACTGGACCGATGGAAGACTGGGCTTCGCGTCGGGATATTTCGATGGCAAGGATCCAACGGGGCAGACCAACAATCCCTGGATGCGCGCCTATACCATTGGCGTTACCTATACCTGGGGAGCGCTTAAGACTGGGGTGAATTTTGCCAAATTCAAGAATCCGACGACCGGAGCGGACCAGAATTACTACTACGTCGGAGCTGCCTATCAAGCGACACCTGCGTGGCGTCTGACTGCCGACTGGCTGCACCTCCAGGACAAGCAGGTCAGCGAGGCCGGCGCAGATCTCTTCAAGATCGGGGCTGGCTACGCGTTCTCGAAGCGCACCACCTTGTATGTCGACGTGGCGTACTCAAACAACAAGCCCAAGGGAATGTTGGGTGCGGGGAGTAACACGAGCATCCTCGCCAGCCCTGCGACGATCGGCCACAATCAGCTGGCGGTGGGCGCTGGTATCCGCACGTTGTTTTAGACGCCACCACAGTCTGGCCGGCCCTTCCATGGCGTGGCCAGCTCACCATTGCATCGGCTGCGCCGGAGGAATACATCCGGCGCAAGTCATCAGGAGCCGCTGGGCTCCTGGACCGGCAGCGCTGTCTTGTACACCACCCGGCGCAGCGCTAACGAAGTACTGATGTCACTGACACCTTCAATGGTCGTCAACTGCGTCATGACGAATCGCTCGATACCCGCAATATCCGCGGCCACGACACGGAGCATGTAGTCGAAGCTGCCGGTCATCAAATTGCACTCCATCACCTCATCGAGCTTCGCGATGGCCGCCTCAAAGCGCGCCAGCCGGACTTCCGTCTTCTTTTCGATCGCCACTTGCACATATGCACTGACGGGAAAGCCTGCTTTCTCCTGATTCAGCAGCGTGACATAGCCCTCGATGATTCCCTCTTCTTCCAGCAGCCGGATACGTCGATAGAAGGGAGACGGCGAGAGACCAACTCGCTCCGCTAGTTCATTGGCCCGCACTCGCGCGTCGCGCTGAAGTTCGGCAAGGATACGCACATCGGTACGGTCAAAACGCATTTGGCACACCTGGAGGTATTTCGGAAAAAAGATCAGAGAAACGTGCTAATTGGAGTCAATTCTTTGAGTCAGTTTGGCACATATCAAAGGCGATGGATACCTAGAATTTTCCGCATAGGCAATCAGAAGCACGGAGGCAAAGCATGAATCAGCGCGCAAACGAAAACCACTTTCTTACCGATGAAAGCTACCGACTGGAGGATCGCTATCTGCGCGCTTCCGGGCGGGTGTTCCTCACGGGGACACAGGCGCTGGTGCGCATCCTGCTCGAACAGGCACGTGCCGACCGCGTCGCCCGGTTGCGCACCGGTGGTCTGGTTTCTGGCTATCGTGGATCACCGCTTGGCGGTCTGGATCAAGAGTTGTGGCGACAGCGAAAGATGCTCGCCGAGCATGATATTCGCTTCGAACCCGGATTGAACGAAGATCTGGGGGCAACGATGCTGTGGGGAGCACAGCAGATTGATGCCTTTCCAGGGAAGCGGGTCGAGGGCGTGTTCTCGATGTGGTACGGCAAGGGGCCAGGCGTTGACCGGACCGGCGACGTATTCCGCAATGCCAATATCCTTGGTACGTCGCGCCACGGCGGCGTGCTGGCGGTGGCGGGGGATGACCACGCGGCGCAGTCTTCGATGTTCCCGCATCAGACCGACCACGTGTTCGAAGGGGCAATGATGCCCATCCTGTTTCCGTCTTCCGTGGAGGAGTACGTCGAGTTCGGCCTGTTTGGCTACGCGCTCTCACGCTTTTCCGGTTTGTGGGTCGCGTTCAAGGCAATTACCGAGACGGTGGAGAGTGGCAGGTCGATGACGCTGCCTGGCGCGGGCTTGCACGGCGGCTTTGCCGTTCCCACCGATATCGAGATTCCCGAGCGAGGTTTCGGTCTCGATACGGCTATTCGGTGGCCGCAGCAGCGTGCCGAATTGGAGCGGCGCCTGATCGAGGAACGGCTGCCCGCCGCGCTTGCCTTTGCCCGTGCCAATCCGATTGATCGCACGGTGGTACGACCGGCAGGCGCCAGGGTCGGGATCATCACCGTGGGCAAGGCTCACCTCGATGTGATGGCGGCGCTGCGGCGCCTCGATCTGGATACGGCCAAGCTGGAATCCCTCGGTATCGGCGTCTATAAGGTCGGCATGTCCTGGCCGCTGGAAGGGCAAGGGGTGGAGCGCTTTTGCGCGGGCATGCAGGCGCTCATCGTCGTGGAAGAAAAGCGCAGTATCGTCGAGCAGCAGATCCAGGCGTTGTTGTACAACCACCGGCCGGAAGACCGTCCCGCGGTGTACGGCAAGCATGGACCTGACGGTGAAACATGGTTGCCTGCAACGATGGAGTTTTCTCCCGAGCAGGTGGCGGGCGTCCTTCGCCGGTTCTTCGGCACTCAGGGCGTTGTTGTTGCCGAGGCGCGTGGGACGCAGCGTGCCGGCGCTGAAGCGGCTGCCGGTTCACGGATGATTCCAATTCATGCGGCGGCGCCGGTATTGTCGCGCAAGCCGTTCTTCTGTTCCGGCTGCCCGCATAACAGCTCCACGCGCCTGCCGGACGGTTCGTATGCTGCGGCCGGCATCGGATGCCACATCATGGCGCTGGGGCAGCGCGAGCGAACCGCTACCTTCTGTCAGATGGGTGGCGAGGGCGTGCAGTGGGTCGGCCTTTCGAGCTTCTCCACCATGCCACATCTGTTCGTTAACCTGGGCGACGGGACCTACCAGCATTCGGGCAGCCTGGCGATTCGGCAGGCCGTGGCGGCTAGGACCGCCGTGACCTACAAGATCCTCTTCAATGATGCGGTCGCGATGACCGGCGGGCAGCCGACCGAAGGGGGCCTGACAGTATCGAAGGTCGCCGCACAGCTCGTGGCCGAAGGGGTGAGAGAGATCGTGGTGGTTTCGGAGGAACCCGCGCGGTATCGCTCGACGGACGAGATGCCCGCCGGTGTGGCCGTGGTTGACCGCAGCGAACTTGATACCGTTCAGAAACGCCTGCGTGAATACCGTGGCGTCTCCGCCGTCATCTATGACCAGACGTGTGCCGCCGAGAAGCGACGCCGGCGCAAGCGCGGTTCGCTGGCAACGCCCAAGCGGCACATCGCTATCCATCCTGCCGTGTGTGAGGGCTGTGGAGACTGCTCGGCACGCTCCGGTTGTATCGCCGTCGAGCCGCTGGAGACGGAGCTTGGCCGCAAGCGCGCTGTCAACCAGTCGGCGTGCAACAAGGATATGACCTGCGTGCAAGGTTACTGCCCCAGCTTCGTGACCATCGAGGGGGAGCGGCAAAGTGCGGTGCAATCGGGCACGCTGCAGCGTCTGGAAGCCGAGTGGCAGCTTACGTTGCCGCCGCCCGCAACAACGTCGCCCGAGCTGCTGCAGCACTGTGGGGTACTTGTGGCAGGGATCGGCGGGACCGGGATCGTCACCGTCGGCGCGATCCTCGCCATGGCGGCTCATCTGGAGGGCCGGGGCGCCTCGACGCTCGATTTCACCGGACTGGCCCAGAAGAATGGGGCGGTTGTCAGCCACATTCAGCTGGCCCAGTCGCCTGACCACATTGCCACGGCACGCATCGAGCCGAAGAGCGCCAACCTTTTGCTTGGCTGCGATGCTGTGGTGGCGGCCTCTCCAGACGTGCTGGCAAGGCTTCATCCAGGCTCGGCGCATGCTGTGGTGGAAACCGCAATGACACCGACCGCGGATTTTGTCGGCGATGGCGATATGCAGATTTCACTGCCGGCCCACCAGCAAGCAATTGAACGTGTGCTTGGTGAGGGCAGGGCGGAATTCCATGACTGGAGCGCCGCAGCGCAGACGATTTTCGGCGACACCTTCGCGGCTAACCTGATGTTGGTAGGCCATGCCTTCCAGCGCGGTTGGCTGCCGGTTTCGGAGATCGCGATCCAGCGTGCCATTGAACTCAATGGCGCTGCTGTGGAGGCCAACCGGCGGGCATTCCTGTGGGGCCGGATTCTGGCCCACGACCCGACGGCGTTGCAGAAGGCAGGGCAAGCCGCCGCTGCGCCAAGCGCGCCGTTTACCATCGGGGGATTCGTCAGCGCGCGCGCCCAAGACCTTGGTGCCTACCAGAATGCCGCATATGGCCGGCGCTATGCCGTCCTGGTGGACCGTGTCGCCCGAGCGGAAGGCCATATCTCGGGCGCGCCGGGCGTGTTGACGGAAGCCGTCGCACGCAACTATTTCAAGGTCCTCGCTTACAAGGATGAGTATGAAGTGGCGCGCCTTCACACCGACCCTCTGGCATCGCGAGCCCTGATGCAGGGCTTTGCACCCGGAGCGAAGCGTGTCTTTCATATGGCTCCTCCGATACTGGCGCGAGCGGGCAGTGCCGGTGGAATGCGTCGCAAGATTGCCTTGAAGGGCTGGTTCATCGTGCCGCTGATGCATGTGCTGCGGCACGGCAAGGTACTGCGTGGAACGGTGCTCGATCCTTTTGGTCTGCAGGCCGATCGTCAGCTGGAGCGTCGGCTGATTATCGAATTCGAGCGCGACGTCGATGCGGTTCTCGAACGACTGTCATTGAAGACCATGGATGACGCTATAGCGCTGGTTCGGTTGTACGAGAAGGTCCGGGGATTTGGGCACATCAAGATGCGTCATTTCGAAGAGGCGAGGCCGGAGTTCGAACGCCTTCGCGAGAAGATCGGGCGCAGTGACAGATGACGCAATCATGCGTGCCGGCTTCGGTCGGCACAATTTCTATGGCACTTACTACTTTTCCCAATGAACGCATACGAAGTTTCAGGCGCGGATGATCACTCCGTGAGCCTATTTGGCCTAGGCGGCACCACGCCCCATGAGCGCGTCACGCTGGTCACGGATGAGAAGACCGGACTACGGGCCATCATTGCCATCCATAGCACGGCGCGCGGTCCGGCCTTCGGAGGATGCCGCTACTGGAGCTATGGATCTGACCTTGCGGCCATGGAAGACGCCTTGCGCCTGTCGCGGGGAATGAGCCTGAAGAATTCGATGGCGGATCTTCCGTTTGGCGGAGGGAAGGCCGTCATCTTGCGCGGAGATCGGCAGCATGAGCGCAAGGCCATGTACCAGGCCTTCGGACGGGCGGTGCAAGCCTTGGCCGGCAGCTATATCACTGGGGAAGATGTCGGCACATCGGTGGCGGATATGCTTTCGGTGCGCGAAGTCACGCCATATGCGGCGGGCATTCCGCGCGAAAACGGCTTCGGTGGCAATCCTTCTCCAAAGACGGCGCTGGGGGTATTTGCCGCCATCGAACGTGGCGCGTTGCATGTGTTCGGCGCTCGGCAGCTGAAGGGCCTCCGCGTCGCGGTGCAGGGTCTTGGCGCAGTAGGCTGGGCGCTGGCCGAGCGCCTTCACCGCGCGGGCTGCAAGCTGGTGGTTGCCGATATTGACGCGAGCCGCTCCGCCGCGGCAAGTCGTGCGTTCGACGCCACCATCGTTGCGGTGGACGATATCGCCGCGCAGGATGTCGACATCTTGGCACCCTGCGCGCTGGGCGCGACGCTGAATTGGCACAGCATTCCTGCCCTGCGTGCGCGTTTGGTAGCAGGGGCGGCCAACAACCAGTTGGCCACGGATGCCGATGGCGACGCCTTGCATGAGCGTGGCATCGCCTATCTGCCCGACTATCTCGTGAACGCGGGCGGGATTATCAGCTGCGTCCGTGAATACGAGGGCGGCTTTGCTGAATCGGATGTGGATGCTGAGGTGCTGCGCATCGCCGACCGGGTAGAGTCGTTGTTCTTGCGCGCACGCGATACGGCCGAGCCCCTATCGCGTGCAGCCGACCACTGGGCGCTGGAGAAACTCGCTGGCGTATCCTGAGCCATTGCTCCTGAGCCATTGCTCCTGTGGCGATTCGACAGTCCAATGCTGGATCGCCTATAATTGTGATCACAAATAAGCCCTAAAAGCGCATTCGAGGCGTTCGATGCCGATTTTAGGGCGCTTTTACTATCAGAGATCACAGGAGCATCCAATGGGCGGGCTGGGCGAACAGGGGCGCCAGGACAAGGACGGGTTCGACGACGACGGTCCGGCGGTTTCCCGGCTGACCAACGTTGCGCTTCGCGAACGCGCTTATACCGAACTGGCCAACGCATTGCGATCAGGGCGTTTTTCTCCGGGGAGCCCGGTAACCATTCGCGGTCTTGCCACCTTGCTCGGCACCAGCACAATGCCTGTCCGCGAAGCCGTAAGCCGCCTGGTGACCGAGGGCGCCCTGGAACTGCTGCCGAATCGGACGCTGCGTGTCCCGGATGTGTCGATGGAGCGCCTGGACGATCTCATCGACACGCGAGCCACGCTCGAGGGGCGCGCTGCGTGGCTGGCTGCCGAGCGCATGACGCAGGCAGACTTCTCCCTGATCAAAGCTGCGGCGGAAGACTACAGTCATGCTGTGGACGCTGGCGATGTGCCGGCCGCGGTCGCGGCAAACGAGCAACTGCACTTTACGATCTACCGGGCCTCCCGTTCGGAGTTGCTGGTCTCGATCATTGAAATGCTCTGGCTGCAGAGCGGGCCCTACATTGCGGCTGTCATGAAGCAGATGCAGTCGACCCGCGAGATCCTGCATGACCGGGGCATCATGCACCACTTCAATATTCTGGCCGCGCTTGCAAAGCGCGATCCGCAAGCATCCAGCGACGCGGTGCAGTCCGATATCCTCGATGCGGCCAAGTGGTACAAGACGCAGATCTTCGCTGCGGACGGTACGCCGATCCTGGTGCCAGCCGCAGAGCGAAAGCGCCGGGGCAGGGCCCCGGCGACGACGGAGTAATACGCTGGCATCATCGACAGGAACGGCGAGCGCCAGTGGCCCGCCAGCCCTCGCGGGTCCTAAATGACCTGTTCCGCCTCCTGTAGGTAGGCCAGGCCAAGCTTCACGTATTCATCGGCTGCCCAAGCCAGTTCGGCGACTTCCTCATCGGTCAACGTTCGCACGACACGGCCTGGCGCACCAATGACAAGGCTTCGCGGCGGGATGACTTTTCCGGGAGGAATCAGCGCACCGGCCCCGATCAGGGACTGTTTGCCGATCTGCGCCCCGTCCAGCACCGTGGCGCCGATTCCGATCAAGGCCCCATCCGCGACGCTGCATCCGTGCAAGCGAGCCTGATGGCCGACGCTTACGCCATCGCCGATGATGACGGGATGCCTTGGGTCGGCATGCACGACAACGCCGTCCTGGAGGTTGGTCCGGGCCCCGATGGTAATCGGTTCCACGTCCGCACGCAGTACCGCGGAGAACCATACGGAACTGTTCTCTCCCAGTGTCACGGCGCCCACTACAGTCGCATTGTCGGCAAGGAAGCAGGACTTGCCGATCGACGGTATCGATTTGCCAAAACGTACCCGCATCACGCCGCCTTCCGTGGGGAAAATTCGTTACGCAATCTCGCGGTCGCCGTGCTATCCAGTGCGCCATCGTGGCTCACTACCACGGCATAGACGTCACGCGCACGCTCGATGCTCAAGTAACCCTCGGTCACGTCCTTTCGAACCAGCTCGGGGTCTCGGGTATGCGGGTCGCCGTAGCCTCCGCCCCCGCAGGAGTAGGATAGGATGGTCTCGCCGTCGCGCAGTGTGATGACGCCGCCGGCCGGCAGGGCTTCGAGATTGCCGGATCCCAGGCGTCGCTGCTGCGCGGAGTTAGCACCGGCGAGACCGCCACGGACGCCCTTGGGACTGTTGACAGAGCCATCGCTGACATAGCCAATCTCCATTTCGCAACCGCGCGGGCCGAACTCGACAAACATGCTTCGCGCACCGTTGTGGCGACCGGCTCCCTCGCTGTCGGGTACAAAGCTGCGAGAGCGAACAAACAGAGGGTGGCGCATTTCATCGAGTTCGACACTGTCTTGGAAGCACAGGCCCGCGTTACCAACGTGTCCGATGGTCTGCCATGCGTCGGCCATCGGCCCCGCGGCGCCGCCGGTGAAGCCAAGGAACAACTGGTTGATGAAACGGTGACCCGTACTGGGGTCGATGCCCGAAATCACACCGATTGCCGGTGGGATCACGGCACCGCATTCAGCCAGTCCGGCGCCATCTGCCATCTCGGCCACGGCGGTCTGCACGGCATTGGCGACGCGGTCGGCCATATTCGTGGTGGCGACTGAACACGAGGTGGGATGCAGCGGGATGCCAACCACGCAGCCTTCGCGCAAGCGAATATCGATGCGGCGGAAGGACCCTGAGTTTTTCGGCACGGTGTGCTCGATACTGTTGAAGACGCCGACCATCGCCGCCGTGCGTGCGCACGCTTCGCTGAGATTGAGACCGCACGGCAGGCAATCCGGGTTGTCACGCAGATCCACCGTCACCTTGCCATTGGCGGCATCCACTTCGATCTCGGCGCGGATCGTTACGCCTTCCTCCGGCATGCCGGGGAATAGCGCGTCATGAGTGCTGGTGCCCGTCCCTCGACCGGGAGTCAGGGACTGAATGGCGCTTATCATGCGCTGCTCGGAGTAATCCAGGTAGTCGACTGCATACTGCTCCAGTCGGTCCCATCCGAGTTCTTCACCGATCGCCAGCAGCTCGCGCTCTCCAATGCGGGCGGCACCGACCATCGCGAGATAGTCGCCCCACCATTGTTCGGGCACGCGGATGCGCATTTTGCACATGCGCACAATATCGTCGATATTGCTGTAGTCCTGCTGCACCTTGACCGCGGGGAAGATCAAGGCTCCCTCATGGTAGATGTCGCGGGCACCGCCCATATAAGTGGTTGGCTCCGAGTTGCCGCAGTCGGCCTGGTGCGCCTTGGCGACCACCGTGAAGCGGTGAACGCCCTGGTCGTCAATTACAGGCACCAGGATTGTGTGGTCGGCCGGGTGAGAGCAGCCGTGATAGGGTGAATTGTGCAGGAATGCATCGCCACGGCGCAGTTGCGGGTGAAACTTTTTCATTGTCGCGCTCATCATGTCCGGACCGCTCAGCACATGGATGGGTAGACTTTCGGCAGCCGCCAGCAGTTGGCAATCCGCGGTGACGATGCAGCAAGAGAAGTCCCGCGCGATATTGAGCACGCCGGACCGACCACTGCGAAGCAATGTATTGGCCATCTTGCGGGCGACGCCTTCAAGCCGGTTGGTAATCAATGCGAGCTGGACGCCATCCGTGGCGGGACGCTCGATCGTGTCTCGTTGCATGAGTGGCTCCTGATTAATCGCGGCCGGGAAAAATAGAAAGACTGCCGCTCGCCCGACGCGTGGCGCTCGCGCCGGGGTTCAACACGACAGTGGTAAATGACGACTCGATGATGGCGGGCCCGTGGACCGTTTCGGTGGAGTCAAGTGCTTCGAAGCGGACCACGGCAGTGTCGACATAGCCCGCGCCCTCAAAATAGGCTTTGCGAACGGGATTTGCTATCGGGCGCGCGATCGAGTTGGCAAGCGTGCCGCCCTCCTGCGCACGGATGCGGCAGGCAACCGTCGCTCGCCATCCCACGATTTCAATGGGCGAGTCTGCATCGCGGATAGCAAAGACTTCCTCGTGGGCCCGGTGAAAGCCTTCAACGAGCGCGGAAATGTCCGCCTCCGAATGTATGCCATGCGGCGGCAACTGAACCTCAAGTTCCCATACCTGCTCCGGATAGCGTGCCTCTGCCCAGAGTGTTACGGTCTGAGCCAGGGAGCCCTCACCTGGCCCATCGATGAATTCCTGGCAACGACCAGTGAGGTCGTTTAGGACTTCCCGCACGCCAGCGAAGTCAAACGCATCGCTTCGCGTGAAGAAGGTGGCGTGGTAATGAGACGTCAGGTCGGACATCATGGCGCCGGCAGCGCTCATGGTGGCACCGACTTGCGGGATGACTAGGCGGGGTGAACTCAGGCGACGTGCAATCAGTACGGAATTCAGTCCGGCAGCGCCACCGCCGCCAATGAGGACGGCCTCGCTTGGGTCGATACCCTGGTTGATGGTGATGTCGCAGATGGCCTGCACCATGTTCTCAGTGGCAATGCTGATGATGGAGGCCGCGGCAGCTTCCACTGACATGCCCAGCGGGGTAGCGATATTGGCCTGAATTGCCTCACGAGCAGCGGCCGCATCCAGTTTCATGGTGCCGCCGAGGAAGAAGTCGGGGTCGATATAGCCCAACGCGAGCGAGGCATCCGTGACTGTCGGCAACGTTCCGCCCCGGCGATAGCAGACGGGGCCCGGCACGGCGCCGGCACTGTTGGGGCCAACGTGCAGCATGCCGCCACTGTCTACCCAGGCGATGGAGCCACCGCCTGCGCCCACGCTTTTCACGTCCACCGAAGGGAAGCCCGTCATGACGCCGCGGTAGGGCGCGCCGATCCAGGTTTCCTGGGACCACGGTACGCGGCCGCGGCGCACCAGGCTGACATCGTAGGTCGTGCCGCCGGTGTCGGCCACGATTGCCGTCCCGGTGTCTTCGTCGGCCCGCGCGAAGTAGCGGCCGGAAACGGGGGCCATCGAAGGGCCGGAATTGATGAGATGAATGGGCGCGTCCGCGACGTGGTCCGCATCCATGACGCCGCCCTGCGAGGTGACCACGACGACGCGTCCCGGGAAGCCCGCTGACTTGAGCCGGTCCACCAGCGTATGCATGTAGGCGCGCATCATGGGCTTCAGGGAAGCATCGATGCAGCTGGACGAGGCCCGACGGAATTCTCGCGGAATCGGGTTGAGCCGGTGCGACAGCGTGAACGGCACGCCGGGAAGTTGGGTTTGAATGAGCTGCGCGATCCGCAGTTCGTGTGCAGGATTCACGATCGACCACAGCAGGCATACTGCAACGGCTTCGATCCCTGCGCGTCGCATCTCATCAAGGGATCGGATGAGGGCGGCCTCGTCCAGTGGCTCCAGCTCGGTGCCGTCAGCCAGGATGCGGCCAGGGACTTCCCAGGTGAGCGCCCTTGGCACAAACGGATCGGGGTACGCCACCGTGAAGTTGAACGGCTCCAGGCGCCCCCCCTCCCGCAAGGTAAGGATATCGCGGTGGCCAGACGGCACGATCAAGGCCGTACGCGCCGTGTTGCCCGTGATGATGGCGTTGATCGCGTGAGTGGTCCCATAGATGAACATCTCGCCGCGCGACAACATGGTGTCGCGCGCAAGCCCAAGGCCGTCGGCGGCAACCTGCAGGGCATTCAGGACTCCGCTGATAGGGTCCGACGGCGTCGTCGGGGACTTGAACATATGCAAGTCGCCGGCCTCATCCTCAACGATGAGGTCGGTGAAGGTACCGCCTGTGTCTACTGCAAAACGCATGAACTGTCTCCTGTGAGCCAACCCGGTGGGGCGTCGCCTCATGACGCCGCCAGCGAGATCAGTATATTTACTGCTCTTTGTGATCACAACAACATCGTCAGAAAAACGGAAAAAATAAGGGTAAACCACTAACCAAATAAGGAAAACTGCGGCGAAGCTGAAATTATGTTTGATTTGTGATCACAAAACGATTACCTTTGCTCCTGAGCGAGACCCCGGCCGAAAGACGGCCGACGAATTCAGAACGGAGGAGCAGGAAAATGCACGACACAACGAAAGTCGCCATCGTTACCGGCGGTTCACAAGGCATTGGCGAAGCCGCCGCAAGGAAGCTTGCGGCGGAGGGCTTCCGCGTCGCCGTAGTTGCCAGCGCGGACCAGGCGAAGGCTGGCAAGGTTGCGGAAGCCATCAATGCCAAAGGGGGCGATGCGGCGGGTTTCGCATGCGACGTCCGTAATCCCGACGCGGCCCGCCGGCTTATCGCGGAGGTTCACGACGCGTTCGGCCGTATCGACGTTCTGGTGAATGCCGCGGGAATCTTCAAGCCGACACCGGCTGGCAGTTCCGACGCCACGCATGTCAACCAGATGATTGACACGAACCTGAAGGGCACATGGAACACCATTGACGCGGTAGTGCCTGTGTTGAAGGCCAACGGTGGGGGGCGAATCGTCAATGTGGCGTCGGTCGCCGGGCTGACCGGGTTTGGCTCCTATGCGATCTATTGTGCGACGAAGGCCGGCATCATCCTCGTGACGCGTGCCTTGGCCTGCGAACTGGGCCGTGAAAACATCAACGTCAATTGCGTGGCGCCCGGCAATACGGCCACCGCCATGAACGACGACATTCGCAATGAGGCTGCCATGCAGGGGCTGCGCGATTTCATGGCGGCACGTACGCCCAGCACGCGAACGTTCTCCGAGCCTGAGGACATCGCTGGCGCCATCGCATTCCTTGCTTCCGACGCCGCGCGCGCCATGCACGGCAGTTGCCTGTTGATGGACGAGGGCATATCCGCCGGGCTGTGAAGGCGTGACCGGGTGTTCGAATCAACGAAAAGAAGGCATTTCCGAGATGAAAGAAAGAGTCCTGGTGACGGGTGGTGCCGATAGTGTCGGCCGCGTTATCGCAGAGCATTTCCGCGCTAGAGGCGCGCTGGTGCACATCTGTGACGTACGTGGCGATGCGCTGGCCGAGACCCTGCGCGCCAACCCCGGCATGACCGGAACGGTCGCCAATGTGGGCAAGCCCGATGACGTTGCGAGAGTAGTGTGGGAGGCCGAGCGCCAATTTGGCGATATCTCGGTCCTCGTGAACAACGTCGGCATCGCGGGCCCCCGAGCGGTGATCGAAGATATCTCCGACGAGGCATGGCGCGAGACACTCGACGTCAATGTTGGCGCGATGTTCCAGTTCATGAAGCGTGTCGTCCCCGCCATGAAGCGGCACCGTCATGGCGCAATCATCAATTTCTCGACCGGGTCCACGCGTACCCGGCTGCCAATGCGCACGCCCTATGTGGTGTCAAAAGCCGCAGTCGAGTCGCTTACCTTGAATGCAGCCCGCGAGCTGGGTCCGTTCAATGTTCGTTGCAACGCGATCCTGCCGGGCATGATCGACAACGACAGGATGCGGCGAATCGTCGCCAACATCGCACAGGAATCGGGGCGCGCCGCCGACGAAGTGGAATCGGACTACCTGAAGTACATATCGTTGCGCAGCAAGGTTCAGCCAGAAGACCTTGCGCAGACCGTTCTCTTTCTCGCGTCGGATGCCGCGGCGAAGATTACCGGCGAGCTACTGGCCGTCAGTGGAAACGTCGAATGGGAGATCTGACAATGTCACGAAAAGTTATCCTTACCTGTGCCGTAACAGGAAACGCTCCGTTTAATCCCAAGCATCCTTCGATGCCGATTACACCGGCACAGATTGCTGATGCCTGCGTGGAGGCGGCGAAGGCCGGTGCTTCTGTCGCGCACGTTCACGTGCGCGACCCCAAGACGGGCGGAGGCAGCCGCGATCCGATGCTATTCAAGGAGGTGGTCGATCGGGTACGCTCTTCGGGTACGGACATCGTGCTGAATCTCACCTGTGGCCTAGGCGCGTTCCTGCTGCCGGATCCCGAAGACGAATCGAGGGCGCTACCCGAAAGTGACGTCATCCCCGTGGCTGAGCGGGTCAAGCATCTCGAAGATTGTTTGCCGGAAATTGCCTCACTCGATATTACGACTGGAAACCAGGTAGAAGGCAAACTCGAGTTTGTCTACCTGAATACCACTCGAACCCTGCGTGCGATGGCTCGGCGTTTCCAGGAACTCGGTGTCAAGCCGGAGTTGGAGGTATTCGGTCCCGGAGACATTCTGTTCGGCAAGTCGCTAATCGAGGAGGGCCTGATTGACGGAGTGCCGCTCTTCCAGATGGTGCTGGGCGTCCTGTGGGGGGCGCCGGCGAACACGGAGACAATACTTTATCAACGCAACCTCATTCCACCGAATGCCCAGTGGGCGGCCTTCGGTATTGGACGAGACCAAATGCCAATGATGGCGCAGGCAGCCTTGCTGGGCGGCAATGTGCGTGTTGGCCTGGAGGACAATCTGTACCTGAGCCGTGGCGTTTTTGCCACCAACGGTCAGCTTGTCGAGCGTGCGTGCAGCGTGATCGAGCACCTGGGCATGTCCGTCGCCACACCGGCTGAAGCCCGTGACATCATGGGCTTGTCTCGACCCGCCTAGCGGGGCAGGGACGGGGTTCATGCAAGAATCCTGTCCCTGGCGCCAGCCATTCTCCGTGAGCGGATCGAATGGCATCGCACATCACTCAGCCTTGCCCGTTCAGTAGCCGAAGAATCTCCTCGTGCACGCGAACGTCGCCGCAAGCGACCACGGCCCCGCCGTGTTGAGGGTCGCCGCCCGTCCAACTTGTCATGATCCCGCCGGCGCCTTCGATAATCGGGATCAGGGCCTGCACGTCATAAGGCTGCAATCCCGCCTCGACCACTGCGTCGACCTGGCCTGCGGCGACCATGCAATATCCGTAACAATCGCCGCCGTATCGCTGCATTTTGGCCGCCCGCGCCACGCGCTGGAAAGCCTCCCATTGCTCACCGGCTTCAAACATGTCGGGAGTGGTACAGAGCAGCTTGGCATCCGAAAGCGACTTGCAGGACCGCCCCCCCAATAGCTTGCCATTCAGCCAGGCCTGCTTGCCGTCACCGGAAAAGCGCTCGCGCGTGAATGGCTGATCCATGATTCCCAGTACCGGATGCTGGCCATCATTGAGTGCGATCAACGTCCCCCAAAGCGGCAGCCCCGTGATGAATGCACGCGTCCCGTCAATGGGATCCAGTACCCACGAGAACGGCTCCGTCCCGGCAATTCGCTGTTCCTCTTCGCCCAGAATGCCGTGGGTGGGATAGGTACTTCGGATCAGTTCGCGCATGGCACGCTCAGCTTCCCGGTCGGCTACGGTAACGGGATCAAAGCGTGTGGCGCCTTTGTCCACCACTTCGAATACCGCACGAAAATAGGCGAGCGTGACAGCGCTGGCTGCATCGGCCAGGCGACCGGCAAAGGTGAGAAATTCGGCTTGCTGATCTGCGTGCATTGGCATAGCGATTTAGACGTGCAGCATAGAGAAATCGTGCTCGCTATTGTAGTCCTTGGTGTCAGGCCGGAACATGTTCAGGCATCAATGCGCTGTCTCCGCGTCTTCAGGCAGGAGCGGGGCGAACGCCTTAGCGCCACCTCATTTCCGGCTTCCTTCGATTCGCCCCGCCGCTAAGTGCCCGGAAAAGCGAGACGGAGGTGGCGCCGGTGCACCGTTTCGAGCCCCCAGGCGTCGGTCGGTGTAGCACCACACTGATATCGAGATAGGCCGCGGCGCCCTTACGGCAGCGACAATGGCCTGCGACCAAGATAGGCCTACGACCAAGATACGCCCTTGTAGGAGACTGCGCCAAAGCGGGGGCGAAGTCCTTGACTCCAGCTCCGAGGCCAATGAGCCACCTAAAATGCGCTAATGGCTACCGATCCTCGACCCCTCCCGTCTTACAACTCCGAATCACGCTCCGCGGCTTGATCAGGAAGTGTTGCCGCTCGGTAACAGCCATCTCCATCAGGCGTCACGAGGGACCGCGCGGACGGTCATGCTCGTCGTCTCTATACGACCCATAGCCGCCGGCGGCGATCCCTTCCCACAATGACCGAAGCTGAACATAGCGGACGGTCGTAGTCGACAGCAGTGCTGGGAGTGACGCAAGTGTCGTGATGCATTCTTTACAGGCGCCAGTTGGCCGGCTAGTGGCCGACGTGTCCGTTGTTCTTTGGCGGCTGTATCGCGGTAAGCCTCGACAAGTCGAGGCGGATCAAAGAGACTGCCCGGACTTCATCGGCGGTCGTGGGACTCGGAGGCTCGGGAGAGCCATGGGTCATTGAACCGCCTGCGCTTCCATACGGTGGCTCGGCGGCCTAGTTTCCTTTACGCACGGTACGAAACCGGCAGCGCGAGGGCGCCAGTGCGCCCATTCCGAGATCACGATGTACGGGATGCCAGGTTAGTCGGCAACGACTGGTGTGACCCCGCCGCCAAACACCTCGCCGATACCCACAACCAACCCTTACGCAGTCGACATCAGCCCCGCCGCACAGATTTCGCGCTCAACCAACCGTCAGCGCGATGCGGCTGAAGTCGAACAACAGCGTCAGATCGACCCGTTTGTTGTTCAGTTTCAGGGTTCACTCGTAGTTCTCCTGAACGAAATGCCGCCTGGTGGAATTGACGCGCTTCGGGAACAGTCGGGCGGTCGTCGCCAATTAGCGAACGGCAACGGAGGATGCGTCACATTGCAACCGCGCGAGAGGCGGTTACGCGCATCCTTCGTCTCGTTGGCGCGTACCGTGGTGCAGGTCCGACGCCGACATTTCACTCATCGCCCACTGTCGTGGCGAGGTTGGCGCTGCTGCCGGCCCCGCCTCAATGAGAGGCGACCGTTCCAGGAGACATCCATGAGAAATCGGCTTTGCGCCGGGCGGCTTGCGTTCGCCCCCATCGCGCGCGCTTCAGCCACGTCATTGCTGGCGTGGCTTACCCTCTGCTTGGCAACCGCGGGCCTGGCAGGCTGTGGGGGCGACGGCAGTGCCACCGCTTCATCGGGCAGCAGCACGGCCACCCCATCGCCGGGCACCGGGACAACCACCACCACGTTACAGGTGGTGGCGCCCGTGGTGGACTGCGCGAAGCTCGCCTCGGTAGACCTGACGGACATCGGCGGCGCCGGCAGCACGATTGCGTCGGCCACGGTCACCACCGCAACCGTCAACGGTGCATCGGTGCAGTTCTGCACGGTCAAGGGCACGCTGGCGCCGGCGAATACGTTCGAGGTGGCACTGCCAGTCAGCACCTGGACGCAGCGCTTTGCCGAACTGGGCTGCGGCGGCCTGTGCGGTAACCTCAGTGATCCGACCAAGCAGAGTTCATTCAGCTTCAGCTACAACTGCCCGCTGGTGCAGCAGGGCGGCTTTGCGACGGCGGCAACCGACATGGGGCACACCGGCGCGGATGCGACGTGGTCTACAGACCCGCAGAAGCAGGCCGACTTCGCCTATCGCGGCCAGCACATCACCACACTGGCGGCCAAGAAGCTGATCCAGACCTACTACGGCCAGCCACAGAAGTACGCGTACTTCGTAGGCTGCTCCGATGGCGGGCGTGAGGCGCTGATGGCCGCGCAGCGGTATCCGAACGACTACAACGGCATCATTGCCGGCGCGCCGGCCGCGCACTTCCAGACCCAGAATTCGCTGTATCACGGCTGGAACGTGATCTCGAACAGCACCACCGGCGACAACACCGGCAATGTTGTGCTGTATGCGGACAAGGCCCGCGTGCTGCACCAGGCCGTGGTGGCGGCGTGTGGCGGCACCAGCGGTGCGCCTGATGGGCTGCTGGCCGACCCGCGCGTCTGCCACTTCAATCCGGTGTCGATCCAGTGCGCGGCGGGCGCCACCGACACGAGCAAATGCCTGACGGCCGCCGAGGTCGCCACCGCCAGCCAGATCTACAGTGGCCCCTTCGATACGACCAATGGCAAGCGCATGCTGGCCGGCTCGCCGCAATTCGGTTCGGAAGCCAACTGGATCGGCGTAGAAGTGCCAAGCTCGAATTCGACCGACCGGGCCGTGCCCGTGACGAGCTTGTTCAGCAACATGATCGTGACCGGGGCCTACAACCTGATCTTCACGGGCTCGCCCACCATGCCGAACATCAATACGTTCGGCTATCACGACGCCAACTTCTTCGCCGACTACCTGCGGGCCAACCATTCGCTGAACGATGCGACCAACCCAGACCTGTCCGCATTCCAGAAGGCTGGCGGCAAGCTGATCCTGTGGCACGGCTGGGCCGACCAGCACATTTCGCCGCTGTTCACCATCGCCTACTACGAGGCGATGCAGGACACGATGGGGGCCTCCACCGTTGACGGATTTGCGCGCATGTACCTGGTTCCTGGCGTGAGCCACTGCGGCGGTGGCGAGGGCAATCCCAATATCGACCTGGTGTCGCGCGTGACCGCCTGGGTGGAGCAGGGCACGGCGCCTAACGACGTGATGACTTACCAGACCGATGCGACGACGAGCGCGGTGACCGCGTCGCGCCCCGTGTATCCATACCCGGCGATTGCCAAATACAAGGGCTCGGGCGACTGGCGCGACGGCGCCAACTACACGCAAGGCGCTGCGTTGTACAACGTCGCCACAGCCCCGTGGGCGGGCTCCAGCTTCTACACGCCGTACGCGGCCCAGGTCCGAGGCGCGCCGGCGCCCTGACCTTTGTCTATCCCCCTCTCCGGTTGTATGGCAGAGGGGGCGCAGGCCTACCGCGTGATTGTTGAATCAATTTCAAGGGAACGCCGTCGGATACTCCCTATCGACCCACACAGGAGACTCCGATGAGCAACCGCAAGCGCCGCTGATCTAGCACCTCTTGCCGCCGACGACGCGTTCGCCCGCCGTCCAGTCCGGCGATGTATGTTGTAGGGATCAAGCGGGTCGCCAGCCTGGAAGGTCGCTTCCAATGGCTTCCCAGACCGGTCATTCGATTCTCAGCCGATTCATCTCCCCCCGGCGCGCAGGCATTTTGCAAAGAAGTGTTCAATGATCTCCGGACAGGCGCGGAAGTTGCCATGCCATGCCATGGTCCACGGCGGACCGTACCCCACGAGGTCGGACATTAGAACAGCTTTGGTCGGCTATCAGGACGCAACCCGAACCGCAAATTCCCGTTTCGTGGCGGGCTTTGGGAGGAAGGGCCGTGGCCAGGCTGCCGCTCTACGAAAAGCGAAGATGGCACGGCCACTATGGAGCTAGATATGGAGCTAGAAATCGAAAGGCAAGTTGGGTGGACCCTCGAGACTGACGGGCCGCAAGAGTGCAGAGGGGCGTTCTACGTCATCCCAACTCGGCTATGCCAAAAATCTTCCAGCCGTCTGGCTCTGGTGCGCCACTGCAGAGGGACTTGCTTCGATGCTGTAGGGCACCTTGTATCAGATACGCCGGCATCCCGGTCCGTGTGCCAGGTTGGCTGACAAGCCGGCGTACCGGCTAGGCCGGCGTGTCAGCGCGTCACGCCTCGTCGGCGCCGCTGTACCAGTCGACGGGCTGATCCAGATAGACCAGGCCCTTGTCGGCCAGGCCGGGGCGCATGTTGTACATGTCCACCCCCAGAACGCCCGATGCCAGCTTGTCCCGCTTGGCCGCCTCCAAGGCTTCGCGCTCGGCTGCCTTGCGGGCGATGTCGGCGGCGTGCGGACGAGCCACTACGACCACGCCGTCGTCGTCCGCCACGATCACGTCGCCCGGGCGCACCTGCGCACCGGCGCAGACCACCGGCACATTGACTGCGCCCAAGGTTTCTTTGACCGCGCCTTGTGCCGACACCGCGCGGGACCACACCGGGAAGCCCATCGCATTGAGCGTCGATACGTCACGGCAGCCCGCGTCGAGGATCAGGCCCCGAGCGCCGCGTGCCTTCAGCGACGTGGCCAGCAGGTCGCCGAACACGCCGTCGGTGCAATCGCTGGTCAGCGCCACCACCAGGACGTCGCCCGGCTGGATCATCTCCACGGCCACGTGGATCATCCAGTTGTCGCCCGGATGCATCAGGGCCGTGACGGCGCTGCCGGCGATGGCCGTACCCGACTGGATCGGGCGCAGGTACGGCTTCATCAGGCCAGTGCGGCGCTGGGCCTCGTGCACTGTCGCAACGCCGGACTTGCCCAGCGAATCGATGTCGCGCGCCTCGGCGCGCAGGATGTTGCGGTAGGCAACGTTTCTCATGCCAAAACCTCCGATACTTGCGGAAACACGCGGGCATAGCCCTCGCCGTATTGAATCTTGCTGTCCGAATTGCGCGTGGCCTGCGCGCCGCGCTGCAGCGCCACGCGGGTGTAGTACTCCCACAGATGCTCCTGCGCGGCCATGGTCGTGAACGCCCGCTGCTTCTTCTCCCAGACGGATGAAATGTCCAGCAGCACGTCAGGCTTCCAGTTGCACTGTTCGGGCTGATGCGGCTCGAACAGGAACACCGGCGGCGCGCCAATCACCGGCACTTCGGGCTTGTAGCCGTGGGCCTGGGCGATGACCCGCGCTTCCTGCGCCACGTGCGTGGCCAGCGGATGGTCGAAGTTGTAGATGTCCTCGCGCGAATGGCTGAGCACCAGTTCCGGGCGGATCTCGCGATAGATATCGGCCAGGCGCAGTAGCGCCTTGTCAGGCACGCGCAGCGGATAGTCGCCCAGGTCGAAGCATTCCAGCGTGCCGCCCAGGATGTCGGCGGCGCGCTGCGCTTCTTCCAGCCGCGCGGCCTTGACGCTCTCGATCGTCATGCCCGGCTGGCGCCACATCTTGGCCGATTCGCCACGCTCGCCGAACGACAGGCACACGATGCGCACGTGGTAGCCGCGCTCGGCGTACAGCGCGATCGCGCCGCCTGCACGCCAGACAAAGTCGGCCGCATGGGCGCTCACCACCAGGATCGACGGCTGGGTTGCTTGGGGTTGGGACATCGTAACTTCCTTAAATCTGTAACTGTAGGAACGTCAGTCCGCGGTGATGCCGGCCTTGCGGATCACGTTGTTCCACGTCGTGGTCTCGGTTTTTACGAACTGGCCGAACTGTTCCGGCGTGCCCGACACGATCGTCACGCCAAGCTGGCCCAGTTGCTTCTTGACCTCGGGGTCGGCCAGCGCGGTGTTGGCGGCGGTGTTGAGTTGTTTGATGATCGGCGCGGGCGTCTTGGCCGGCGCCACCAGGCCCCACCACACCGACGCGGTGAAGTTCGGTAGGCCCTCTTCCTTGGCCGTCGGCACGTTCGGCAGTTGCGCCGAATGCTGGGCACTGGCCACCGCCAGCGGACGCAGCGTGCCGGCCTTGATATGCGAAACTACTTCTAGCGGATTGATGGGCATGAACGTGATGCGCTCGCCGATCAGGTCGGTAATCGCGGGCGCGCCGCCCTTGTAGGGCACGTGCAGCACGTCGATGCCGGCCGTGTCCTTGAGCATCTCGCCGGCCAGGTGGCCCGAGCTGCCATTGCCAGCCGATGCGTAGTTGAGCTTGCCCGGCTGCGCCTTGGCCTGTGCCACCAAGTCCTTCAACGACTTGAAGGGCGACTTGGCCGGCACCACCACCACCAGCGAAGCTTCGCCGATGCGCGCCACGGGCGCGAAATCGGTGGTCGGGTTGAAGCTGAGCTTGTTGAACAGTGCCGCATTGGTGGCCAGGCTGTTCGACGCCATCATGATCGTGTAGCCATCGGCCGGAGCCTTGGCGACGTAATCCATGCCGATATTGGTGCTGGCGCCGGGCCGGTTGTCGACGATTATCGGCTGTTTGAGCAGTTGGCTCATGCGCTGGCCTACCGAGCGGGCCACGATGTCGACCGCGCCGCCGGCCGCGTACGGCACCACCAGGCGGATCGGCTTGTCCGGATAACTGTCGGCCCGCGCCACCGTGGCGCCCAGCGACAGGGCTGCCACCGCGGCGGCCATCAGCGTTGCCAGTGCCGGGCGGCTGTCACCCTGCAGATTACGAATACGCACGAGCCCGCGCAGCATGCAAGTCTCCATATGTTGTAAGGATGTGCTCGCATTCTGGGTCGCCCCCGTGATACTGTCCAATACGTTTTCAGATTGCTTGTTATTCCGAAACCCTATCAATGGACTTCCGCCAACTTCGCTATTTCGTGGCCGTGGCCGAGGCACTGAGCTTCAGTGAAGCCGCACGGCGACTGCATGTGAGCCAGCCGCCGCTCAGTGTGCAGATCAAGGCGCTGGAAGAAGAACTGGGCAGTGCGCTGCTGGAGCGGTCGCGTCATCACGTGGCCCTGACACCCGCCGGTGAGCTGTTTCTGGACAAGGCACGCGCGGCGCTGGCGAACCTGGACCAGGCGCGCGAAGTGGTCAAGCAGGTGGCTTCGGGCGAGGCCGGAGAGATCCGGGTCGGGTTCACCGCGTCGGTGCCGATGCAGGACATCTTTCCGCGTGCCGTGCATGCGTTCCGCGAGGCGCACCGCAATGCGAAGCTGGAACTGGTCCACATGTCCACGGGACAGCAACTGCAGCAATTGGAGAACGGCGAGATCGATATCGCGTTCCTGCGCCCATCGCCGCAATTCCGGCCGCCGGCCAGCATTGCCGTGCGCGAGGTACTGGCTGACCGGCTGGTGGCGGTGGTGCCGGTAGCTCATCCGTTGGCGGCGGGCCAGCACGAGATCGACATCGGCGCGCTGTCTGGCGAACGCTTCCTGCTGTTCCCGCGCGGCCTGGGCTGCGGCCTGTTCGATCACGCCACCACGCTTTGCAACCGCGCGGGGTTCGCGCCCAACGTCGCACAGGAGGCGCGCGAGGCCACCACGATCATCGGCCTGGTGGCCAGCGGCGCTGGAATTTCGGTATTGCCGCAGATCTATGCTCGGACGGGCATTCCGGGCGTGGCCTACTTGCCCATCGCCGGCCCGGACGCCGCCAGCCGCATCCTGATGGCGCATCGCGCCGAAGCGTTGTCGCCGATCATGAAGCGATTCGTGGGGTATTTCTGAAAGGCGGCCGCTTCCCGCCTGCCGATCCTGCCACGCTCGGCTTGACCAGGATCCTTGAAGTTGGCTCGATCACCCTTGGACGGTTACGACTTGCTGCTTGTCCACTGCGTGCCGCTGCTTGTTCCGCCAGCCACGGAATAGAGTGCGCCCGGCGCATTGCGCGTCTTCTGAAACTCTTCCAGCGACTGTCCGCGCATGGCCGCGTAGATGTGCAGGTTGGACACCCCGCTCACTGCACCGAGCTTTTCCAGCAGGAAGAAGATCACACCGTAGTGAATCATGCCGCGCCAGTCGCGCCGCGTGATGAGGTCGCGCTCTTCGTCGGCCAGGCCGGCCGCATCATAGGTGGCGACCGGATCGCTCCGGAAACGTTTGCGGAAATCCGGGTCGATGAGCTGGTGCAGATAGCGGTTGATCCGATACGCCCGCACGCTGCGTTCGAGCGTGAACGGGTACGTGCCTTCGAGTTCCTCGATCCCCTCTAGTTGGTGGCCGATATGTTGCCGCTGCTGGGCGGCGCGCGCGCTCACCACGTCGGCGGCCTCGGTGGCCACGTTCTCGTACACCGCCACGGCGATGCCGGTCATCGACGGCAGGTAATAGTCGCGATGCAGGCAGCGCACGTCGCCCATCGCGCCTCGCATGACCATCCACATCACTACCTCGGCGCTCTCGAAGCCGCCACGCTTTGCGAATTCGGCATGCGTGATGTCCAGCAACGTTTGCGGCTCGCGCTCGAACAGGTCCAGGAATTCGTGATCCCACGCCGTGTTGTTGAAGCCCGCGCGCTCCCCATGCACTTGGTGAGACAGTCCGCCGGTAGCAACGATCGCTACCTTCAGGTCCTCGGGATAGCTTTCGACGGCACGGCGAATCGCCTGGCCAAGCTTGAAGCAGCGGCGCGCGGACGGCGCCGGGAACTGCAACACCCCCACTTGCAGCGGCAAAATCTTCACCGGCCATGCACCGTCGTGCGGCAGCATCACCGACATCGGCGAAAAACAGCCGTGATCGAGCGCCTTGTCCTGGAAGAATGACATGTCGAACTCATCGGCCACCAGAGACGCGCCAACGTGCCGGGCCAGCTCAACGTGCCCATATGCCGGCGGCAGGTTGCGCGGGCCGCCCCCCTCGTCGGCGGCCTCGTATTTCTCGCCGATGCCCAGTGCGAAAGCAGAGTAGTGATCGAAAAAGAACGACGTGACATGATCGTTGTAGATCACCAGAAGCACGTCTGGCCTCTTTTGCTGCAGCCACTCGCTCACGGGCGCGTAGGCCGCGAAGATCGGGGCCCATGCGGGGTCCTGCTGCTTGCCCGCGTCCAGTGCAAAGCCGATGGTGGGCGTATGGGAGGAGGCGATTGCGCCGATGATGGTGGCCATAAGTCAGTACGTCACGCTGTGACCGCGCGAAGCTGTGCACGCTTGGTCGAAACAATGGAAATCGCTGCCACGGTCGCGGGGATGGCCAGGATGGCGATCACCGCGCTGAAGCTCCAGCCCATCGAAAGCAGCAGACCACCGGCCATGGAGCCCGTGATGCTGCCGAATCGGCCGATGCCGAGCATCCAGCTCACGCCGGTGGCTCGCACCAGCGTCGGGTAGCACTGCGGTGCGAACGCGTTCAGGCCGGTCTGCGCACCGCTCATGCAGAAGCCCGCCAACAGCACATAGGCCGCGAACATCGACGACATCACGCTGCCTGAAGCCAACAGCAGGATAAAGACCGCGCCCGTCACATACGCCACACCGATTACGCGATGCGGCGCAAAGCGGTCCATGCAGTATCCCACCACCAGCGCGCCAACGGTGCCGCCGAGCTGGAACAGTGCAGTCAGGTTGGCGGCGCGTTCGATCGGCAGGCCGGCGTCCTTGATCAGCGTGGGCAGCCAGCCGCTGAGCAGGTAGATCACGAGCAGGCCCATGAAATAGGTCACCCACAGTGCCAGCGTCATGCCGCGATAGCCCGTGGACAGCAGGGTACGCACTGGCTGCTTGCCCGGCACGGCCGGCTCGCTAATCGTGAAGGTCGTGCCTGCGGCAATCTCGCTGCCCACCACGCGCCGCAGCGTACGAGCGATGTGTTCGGGCGAAGCATTGCGCGCCACCAGGAAGCGTGCCGATTCCGGAATCAGCAAGATGTACAGGGGCAGGCAGACCAGCGGGATCGCTCCGCCAACGATCAGCACGGCGCGCCATCCGTGCTCGGGCAGGATGGCGGCGGCACCGAAGCCGACCAACGCCGAGCCGAGGTTGAAGCCCGTGAACATCGTGGCAAGCAGCATGCTTCCCGAACGCTCCGGTACGTACTCCGACAATAGCGTGGTGGTGCTGGGCATTGCCGCACCCAATCCCAGGCCGGTCAGAAAGCGCAGCAGCGACAACTGCGTGGTGTTTTCCGCGAACGCGCACAGCAGGTTGAAGACGCCGAAGAGGAAGACCGAGCCGATCAACAGCTTCTTGCGGCCGAAACGGTCAGACATCGGACCTACCAACAGTGCCCCAATGGCCAGCCCAATTGGGGCGGCGCTCATCACCACGCCGAAGGCGGCCTTGGATATACCCCACTCCTTGGTGATGCCCGGCGCCAGAAAGCCCATGATAGCCACATCGATGCCATCGGTGGCGACGATCATGAAACACAGTACCAGCAGCAGCCACTGGTAGCCTGACATCTTTCGTTCGTTGATATGGGCCCGGATATCGAGCCGTTGGATGGTCATGTGCCGTCTCCTGGCATAGCCCCGCCGAGCATGCTGCGGCGGAATCTTGTTATCGGTAAGCTAATCGCCGCATGGGCGGATGGCCGCGCACCCCCTGTGTACGGCAACGGCAGTCTACGTTCGGGCGGGGTCTGCAGTATTGCTTTGTGGGGCGGCCCGCGTTGCCATTTACTTATCGGAACGGGTTTCCATAGATTGGCTGGCCTGCCGCAGCGCGGCGATCAGGGCATCGGCGCCCGGAGAGAGGCGTGCCCCTGCGCGTGTGGTGATGCCGATACTGCGCGTCGTGTCGGACAGCGGCAGGTCCAGTTCGACAAGCCAGCCGGCCTCGATCTCGTGGTGCAACTGGTGCGCCGACAGCGCGGTGACCAGATCGCCCTGCAGCAGCAAGCCGCGCACCAGAGCCAGGTCACCCGTTTCCACCAGCGGTTGCGGCAGCGCCAGCCCGCGCGATGCGAATACGCCATCCAGCGCCTGCCGCGACGGCGATGCGGCGCGCGACAGCACCCAGGGATAGGGCTCCAGGTCGGCAAGAGTGATGCGCTTGCTGCGGGCCAGCGGATGCGAAGCACGCGTGATCAGCGCGATACGGTCGGTAAACAGGACTTCCGTGGCAAGTCCTTGCGATGGATGCGGTCGCAATGCGCCCAGGATGAAATCGATGCGCCCGCTCAGCAGGCCCCCGGTGAGTTCTTCGTAAGGGCTTTCCAGCGAGCGGAAGCGCAGCCGCGGATGCCGGTGATGGACGTTGGCGATGGCCATGGGCAGCAGCAGCGTGCGGCCGAGCGGCAGCGCGCCGATGGTCACGGCGCCTTCCAGCACCCCTTGCAGCGCGGCAATATCGGCCCGGATGTGGCGCAGTTCGGCCAGCGCGCGCTCGAACCGTACCACCCACCGGCTGCCGGCATCTGTGGGCACCATGCCGCGCGCGGTCCGCGTGAAGACGGGCTGGCCCAACGCATCCTCCAGCCGAGCGATGGCCTGGCTCACCGCCGATTGCGAAACACCCACCGACGCGGCCACGCTAGGCATATGGTGTACCTCGGCCAGCATCACTGCTACCTCCAGCCGGCGCTCGTTGTGCAGGGCTTCGAGGCTGGCTACGGTGACGCCGGGCCGGGTGCGCAGACGCACCGCTTCGTCGCGCACCTCACGCAACGCCGCTTCGATATGGCGCGCGCGTTCCAGCACGATCTCGCCGGCGCGGGTTAGCAACATGCCCCGACCTTTGCGTTCGAACAGCGCCACACCGAGCGTCTGTTCCAGCGCCGCCACCGACCGCGCAATGGCCGACGAAGCACGGTGCAGCGTTTCGGACGAACGGCGCACGCCCCCGGCCGCGGCCACGCCGGCAAATACGTGCAGGTGATGCAGGCTGACGGTCTCCATATCGCTATTGTCGTATCGGTGTGGGCAGGGCGCCTACGGGCGATAAGCAGATTAGAACAATTGTCGTGCGAGATCGCAACCAAGGACTTGTACCGGGCGCGGATACTGCGGGCACCCGACAAATGCCGAGCCCGCCTACGCTAAACCCGCCATGACGCCATGCCTTGATTCTGATCTGCGCGGCATTCCTTGCACCCTGATGCGGGGCGGTACGTCGCGCGGACCGTTCTTCCTGGCCAGCGACCTTCCCGCGGACACCGCCGTACGCGACCGCGTGCTGCTGGCGGCCATGGGCAGCCCCGACCCGCGCCAGATCGACGGACTGGGCGGCGCGCACCCGCTAACCAGCAAGGCCGGCATCGTGGCACGCGGCACGCCGGGGCAGGCCGATCTCGACTTTACGTTCGCGCAATTGCAGCCCAATGCGGACACCGTGGACACCACGCCGAACTGCGGCAACATGCTGGCCGCGGTACTGCCGTACGCCATCGAGCGCGGGCTGGTGGCACCGCAGGGAGACTTCACCCGTGCCCGCGTGCTGACACGCAACACAGGCATGCTGTGCGACGTCACGATGCAGACTCCGCAAGGCGTGCCGCGCTTCTGTGGCGATGCTCGCATTGATGGCGTGCCGGGCACTGCATCGCCCATCGTGATCAACTTTCTCGACACGGCCGGCTCGGTGTGCCATGCGCTGCTGCCGACAGGCAATGCTGTCGACTGCCTCACGATCATCGACCCCGTAACCGGGAAGCCTCTCGCCATCGATGCCACGCTGATCGACAACGGCATGCCCATGGTGCTGATGCGCGCGGCAGACCTAGATCGCACGGCCAGAGAATCCGTCGCCGCCCTGAATGCCGACACCCCGCTCAAGCAGCGCATCGAGGCCTTGCGGCTGGTTGCCGGCGAGATGATGGGTCTGGGCAATGTGGCGCAGAAAAGCTATCCCAAGATGTGCCTGATCGCAGCGCCGCGCACCGCCGGAAGCATTGCCACGCGTTGCTTCATCCCACGCGTCTGTCATGACGCCATTGGCGTACTGGCTGCCATCACGGTGGGCACGGCGTGCGTGCTTCCAGGCACGGTCGCGGAAGGAGTGGCCGTGGTCGGCGCAGGCCCGGTCCACGCCATCAACGTCGAACATCCCACCGGCGACTTCGCAGTGGAACTTGAAACCGATCTCGCCGATCCCGGCACGATACTCCGCAGCGCGCTGATCCGTACGGCGCGTCCCATCATGCGCGGCGAGGTACTGGTCCCGGCCAGCGCCTGGCTGCTCTGAGCTCTCTGTTTATGATCATTGATTGTCACGGGCATTTCACCACCGCCCCGAACGCACTGGAAGCTTGGCGCAAGCGCCAGATTGCCGCGCTCACCGCACCAGAGCAGGCGCCGTCCATCAGCGACCTGCACATCAGCGACGACGAACTGCGAGAAGCCATCGAAGGCAACCAGTTGCGCCTGATGCGCGAGCGCGGCGCCGACCTGACGATTTTCTCGCCGCGCGCCTCGTTCATGGCGCACCACATCGGCAACTTCGAGACCAGTGCCACGTGGGCCGCGATTTGCAACACGCTTTGCCATCGCGTCAGCGAACTGTTCCCCGATCACTTCGTGGGTGCCGCCATGCTGCCCCAGTCGCCGGGCGTGGATACGCGGAGTTGCGTGGCCGAGCTGGAACGCTGCGTGCTCGAGTACGGCTTTGTCGGTGTGAACCTGAATCCCGATCCCTCTGGCGGCCACTGGACGTCGCCGCCGCTGTCCGACCCGTACTGGTTCCCGATCTACGAAAAGATGGTGGAGCTCGACGTGCCGGCGATGATCCACGTCAGCACCAGTTGCAACGCCTGCTTCCACACCACCGGTGCCCACTACCTGAACGCCGACACCACGGCTTTCATGCAGATGTTGACCAGTGACCTGTTCCGGCGCTTTCCCACGCTGAAGTTCGTGATTCCCCATGGCGGCGGCGCCGTGCCCTACCACTGGGGCCGCTTCCGTGGCCTGGCGGAGGAAATGAAGCTGCCGCCGTTGCAGGAGCATCTGCTGAACAACGTGTTCTTCGATACCTGCGTCTACCACCAGCCCGGCATCGACCTGCTGACCCGCGTGATCCCCGTGGAAAACGTGCTGTTTGCCTCCGAAATGATCGGCGCGGTGCGTGGCATCGACCCCGAGACCGGACATTACTACGACGACACCCGCCGCTATATCGACGAGGCTGCGTTGTCGGCCCAGGAACGGCACCTGATCTATGAAGGCAACGCACGTCGTGTCTACACGCGCCTGGATGCGCGGCTGAAGGCGCGCGGCATGTAGGCGGACCTAGTCGCGCGGCACAGACCGAACAAGAATATCAACGGAGGAGAAAACGATGAAACTGCGCCACCTGGCGTTTCCGATCGCGCTCGGGCTGCCCGCCCTGGCGCAGGCTCAATCCGTGACGCTCTACGGCGTCATCGACACGGGCATCGAGTACCTGAATCACGTCGGCACCGCCGGGAATTCGGTGGTGAAGATGGCCAACCTGAGCGGCACCGTGCCGTCGCGCTGGGGCCTGCGCGGCACCGAAGATCTCGGCGGCGGCATGAAGGCCAACTTCGTGCTGGAATCCGGCTTTGCTCCCGATAGCGGCGTCACCAACCAGGGCGGCCGCCTGTTCGGCCGGCAAGCATGGGTGGGCCTGAGCGGCAACTGGGGCCAGGTCAGCCTGGGCCGGCAGTACACGATGCTGTTCTGGGCCATGCTCGATACCGACATTCTCGGGCCCAACGCCTATGGTTCCAGTTCGCTTGACAATTACCTGCCCAACGCCCGCGCGGACAACGCCATCGCCTACAAGGGCAAGTTCGGCGGGTTCACGGTCGGGGCGACGTACAGCTTCGGCCGCGATTCGGTCAATGCGGGGCCCAGCCCATCTGGCACCAACTGCGCGGGCGAAACCCCCGGCAACATGACCACCTGCCGCGAATGGTCGGCCATGCTCGGCTACGAGACCAACTGGTGGGGCGTGCTCGCTGCCTATGACTCGCTGCGCGGCGGCCCGGGCGCGTTCGCCGGCCTGACATCGAGCGAGCTCAAGGACGATCGTGCCACGGTGGGCGGCTATGCGCTCGTAGGCCACGCCAAGATCGGCGCCGGCTGGCTGGCGCGCCGCAACGGGGCACTGGCCACACCGCGCAGCAACATGTACTACGCAGGCGTCGCCTACGACATCACGCCACAGGTAACGCTGTCAGGCGAAGCGTTCTACCTTGACTACCGCCACAGTTCCGACCGTGCATGGCTCGGCGCCGTACGCGCCAGCTACGCATTCTCGAAGCGGACCTCGGTGTACTCGACGTTCGGCTACATCGACAATGGTGGCAAGCTCGCCCTCTCGGTGGATAGCGCATCGACCGGTGCCAGCCCGGTAGCGGGTGGCACCCAGCTTGGCGCGATGCTCGGCGTCAAACACGTCTTCTGACCTCGTCGCGACACACGGGGAGCTCCAACTGCCCACACTCCGTTAGTGCTGACGGGTGTGGGATTTTTTTTGGTTGGCTTTGCGAAGAGCCTTGCACTGGATAAAAGCTATGTACTAATCCACGGCAGCGCGTTACTAGGAGGTTTGGTTCGGTTCTGACGTACCGGAACCGCACCGTCCGTTTGCGCGGGGTCGTTGGTGCGCAGGCATGATTGGACGGATTTGTAGGGGTATCCTAACGACTAAAGTGGGCCTATTCGCTGCCATTGGCAGCGGGTGGCCTCGCCTGAAGGCACTTGCGTTAACGTCGGACGTAAGCCTGCCCGGCCTGGAAGGAATTCCGCTGGCCAAGGACGTGGCGCCTGGTCTTGTCGCCAAGGGCTGGTTCACGATCTTCGCACCCAAGGGTACGCCAGTGCCGGTGCTGGATCGCGTCAATGCTGCCGTCAACCAGTCATTGACGCAGCAGGCGTTTATCGACCGGCTCAAGGATCTGGGCACGTATCCGATGCCGATGTCGCGGCCGGAAGGCGCAAAGTTCATCGAAGCCGAGAAGCTCCGTTGGGAGAAGGTGATTTCGGACGCAGGCGTGAAGCCCGAATGACGCCGGCCCGGTCCTGACCTTCCTTCGGAGAACACATGCGAGCTCTTCTTTCGCGGGCCGGGGTTGGCCCGGTCAATGCCCTCCGCGTGCTTTGTGCTTGGACATGCGCGGCGCTCGCCGTGCTGGCTGCGACTTCCCATGCAGAGCCGGTCGGCCAGACGCAAGGTCACTCGGTGGCGCAGTCCGGACCCAGCCTCGTATTGCTCGGAACGGCCGGCGGCCGGACGTCGTGGCGTGGTTCACAATCTGCAGGAATCTCATCCGCAGTAGTAGTCAATGGCCAGGTTTACCTCGTGGATTTCGGCGCGGGCTGGCTGCGACGCTACTTCCAGGCGGGCTTGGGTGCGCCGCCGCCAGGGCGGGGCCTTGAGACATTGCGAGCCGCGTTTATCACCCATATGCACGCGGACCACATCGTCGACTATCCGTCGCTATTCCTGTTTGGCGCGTCGGACGGCTTGGCAGAACGGCGTCAGAAACTCACGGTGATCGGGCCTGGCTCGCGCGGCAAGCTGCCACCTGCTAGCGGCGGCAAGGATGGTCTGGCGGACATCGTAGCCCCCGAACAGCCGATGCCTGGCACCGTTGCCATGACCGAAGCGCTATACCGCGCTTTCGCGGTGGACATCAATGACAACATTCTGGATAGCCGCAAGCCGAGTCCCCATAGCCGTGTCAATGTCATGGATATCACGCTGCCGGCTGGTCTTGACGTTGATCCCGATCGCGATCCGGCGCCGACGATGGCACCGTTCGAGATCTACCGAGATGAGAACGTCAGGGTGACAGCAACGCTGGTGAAGCATGCGCCCGTCTATCCGTCATTCGCGTATCGGTTCGACACCGCGAATGGGACCGTTGTCTTCTCAGGCGATACCAGCCCGGACCGAAATCTGATTCGGCTGGCGCAAGGCGCTGATGTGCTGGTGCATGAAGTGATCGACACCGCCTGGGTGGATGCCCTGTACCCGAAGCCCCGAAGCGCGGCACAGGAAGCCAAGGCGCACCATCTTGTGCATGCGCATACCGCTGCATCGGATGTTGGTGCCGTCGCCGAAGCGGCTCACGTCAAGACCCTCGTCCTGTCGCATCTGGCTCCCGCCGACGGTGACCCCGGTCGATGGTCAGCAGCCACTCAAGGCTTTTCGGGGAAGGTGATCGTTGGTCGCGATCTCCAGTGGATTCCTCTTGTAGCCCCCGCACCCGAGCCGGAATAGCGCGCAGCTAAGACGCACAAACTTTCCAAATTTCTTCCTGTGGCATAGGCACGCCTGACGCGTGCGGCCCACGCTCGTCCTGATGACGAGGCTGACGAATCCCGCAAGCCAGATGTATCACGATAACAAAGGAGACAGTGATGAAATTGAATCGTTTCGCAGCAGTTGCGCTGGCCGCGTGCTCGGGTTCCGCATTGGCACAGTCGAGCGTCACACTGTACGGGGTGATCGATGCAAGCGTGGAGTATGTGGACCACGTGGGCGCGGTGCCGACAGTGGCCAATGGCTTTAACCCGGGGCCTGGACATGATGTCGTTCGCCTGAACTCGGGCGGTTTATCCGGTTCTCGCTGGGGTATCCGCGGCGTGGAGGACCTCGGCGCGGGGACACAAGCCGTGTTTGTCCTCGAAAATGGATTCAACGGCGATACCGGCACCATGCAACAGTCGAGCCGGCTTTTCGGTCGGCAGGCTTTTGTGGGGATCAAGAACGCGACCTATGGCCAGATCAGCCTTGGGCGTCAGTACACCTCGTTGTTCGACAGCATTGTCAATTTTGTGCCGGCATACTTTGCCACGCAGTACGAGCCGATCACGCTCTTCACCGGTGCGAACTTCCGTGAAGACAATACGATCAAGTACACATTGAATGCAGGCCAGTTCACGGGCGTGGCGCATTACTCCTTCGGTACGGGTGTAGCCCTCCCGCAAACAGTGCAGACTGGCCTGGCAATCGGTGGCAATGGCGAAGTGCCGGGCCAGGTGCGAAGAGACAGCGCCTATGGCGCGTCTCTGTCCTACACCGGTGGGGCTCTGTGGGCTGCGATCGCCTACGATCAGTTCAATCCCTCCATCGGCACGACGACCAGCGCGAGCAGTGGCAGTTTCAAGAAGGCCACAGCGGCGCTCAGCTATAGCCTGCCTTGGGGACGGGTCATGGGCGGCTATCGTTGGGGACAAAACAAGACGCCATCCGGAGCAACGATTGGACGCGATGACTTCTTCTGGGTCGGCGGCATCTATCAGGTGACACCTGCTTTCAGTCTCACGCTCGAGTACGACTACGACAAGGTCCGCAATGTCTTCGGAAACACCAACGTCGCCAATTCCTGGCAGGTAAACCTAATTGCCGACTACAACGTTTCGAAGCGGACGGACGTGTACCTGTCCGCAGCCTATGCCAAGAATGCAGGGTTGATGTTCGACTCGGCGTTGATTGCCTATGCGAATAGCCTCGCGCTGGGCAACAGCTATGTACTCGGCAGCGGCAACTCGTCAATGATGGGCGTGTCGGTTGGCGTCCGGCACAAATTCTGAGGCATCGGCACATTGGCCGTCCGGTCCCAACTGCCGTTCGTGAGTAGGCGGCCGGACGGATTTGTAGCGAAATCCGAACGGCTGAAGTCGTCTAGGAAGCTGCCACTGGGAATGTCTGGGCCATTGTCCGCTCATGGCCGAACGCCGGCCGTCAGCGTACCGTTTCCTCTGACCGACCCTTGGTCATTCGCGTACCCCTCCGCGAATGGCCTAAGCTCGTCCGGGTTACGCCCTTCTGGATCTCGCGCTGGCATGATCCGGTTGGCCTGGCTTGTGGGCACCGTCGCTAGCGCGCGAGTGAGCGTCTTGGCATTTAGCTTCTACGAATCGCTATCCCGTTGCTAGATACCGCTACGAGCGCGATTTCCGGCTCACGGCTGAGCCGGCAGTGCGCGCTCGATCTTCACTGGGATGGGGCCATGAAGAATCGAGCATCCTGCTCGATCGCTGGCGCCACCTGCTCATCGTTATATGCCAGCCACCCACTTGTCTGGCATCCATGAAGTGCCGCGATGGCATCAGCGCAAAAACGCCAATGTCAGGAGAGCGCCACGGTGCGTGCACCTGCACTAAGCGGCCATTGCGCACAGCGTCTATGACGCTGAACACCGGCAATAGTGCGATCCCAACACTGGCTTCGGCAATGTCCCGAAGGACATCTGGCGTGTCGGCCACGCATGGACCCTTGGGGACAAGTTCGTGGCTACGATTGCCAGGGCCCATAAGCTTCCAAACGGGACTGACAGACGTGGCGGCCTGTAGACAGGCATGGTTTCTGAGGTCATCCGGTGCTTGCGGTGTCCCATACGTCCTGAGATAAGAGGGCGGTGGGCGACGCGCGTAGCACTGAAAACATCGTGCCCAAACGCCGTGATACCAGCCCCGAGTCTTGTAGTGACTCGGCCAAGCAGATTCCGACATCGGTACCGCGTGCCAGCAGGTTCGGCACATACTGGGACGTACTGTATTCGACCCGAATCCCGGGCTGCCGCCGAAAAAACTCTGGTAGAGCCGGCACCACGTAGCGCTGACCGAAGTTGGTCATGGACTGCCAGCGAAGCGTGCCTGTATGGGTATTTGCCGCCCCGGCAGCCTGGGCCTCAGCTTCAGCGACCAAATCGAGAATTTCCCGGCATCGCTCAAGATAGGCTGCGCCGGTATCGATGCAGCAGTTTGGCACCAAGACGCTTCTCCAACTCGCTGACGAGGCGCGATACCTGCGCAGTCGTCAGTTCGAGTTGCTCGGCTGCCTTCGAGAAGTTGCCAGCGTCCCTCACGCAGACAAACGCACGCAACGCGTGGAGTACGCTCAGATTGTTACTCATTTCGTAAATAACCTTCCTTCCGGTGCGTATTGTTTGCAAATTCGCGCCCAAAGACAATGACCTTGGAGTGGTTACCTTGGACGAGCTGTCCGGGGTGATCGGCCGAACGAGCGACAAGCGCGCTCCGCTGGCTTGCCAATCAAGTAGATGGCATAAATCGCACAGACTATGTCGCTTTGGACGCTATGCGTCAACGACGGCATGGTGGTTAATCAGGAGTCGGCAGCCCTCACGCCGAGCCTATTACTACGAGGAGATATCCCCATGAACTTGTCGTTGCGAGCGGCTGCTCCCTACGACGCGACCTTCGGCTTGAATCATCGCTGCGGTTGCCAGGACCAGGGAGGCCAAAATGTCTGAACTCACTCCACCTCTGGCAGCGCCACTGCGTCCGGCACGGCTCGAAGATCGCTATCAACTGGAACGCGGCCCCGCCTACATCAGCGGCACGCAGGCTTTGGTTCGGTTGCTCTTCAATCAGAGCGCGCGTGATCGTGCGGATGGTTTGAACACTGCAGGCTTTGTCAGCGGATATCGTGGGTCGCCGCTGTCCGGGCTGGACCAGGTGCTCTTTGGCGTCAAGAAGCTTCTGAAAGAGAAGCAGATCGAGTTTATCCCCGGCATCAATGAAGACTTGGCGGCAACCGCGTGTTGGGGCACGCAGCAGTTGATGCAGCGCCCGGAAGAGGCCGCGGTCGATGGTGTGTTCGCCATGTGGTACGGCAAGGGACCCGGCGTAGACAGGAGTGCGGATGCGCTCAAGCATGCCAATGCCGCAGGAACATCCCCGCACGGCGGCGCGCTTGTGCTGGCTGCCGACGACCACACTGCCAAGTCGTCCTCCTTTGCGCACCAGAGCGAGCAACTGCTGGTCGCCTCGTTCATTCCCATCCTGTACCCGAGCAACGTGCAGGAGTATCTCGATTATGGGATCCATGGCTGGGCCATGAGCCGGGCGTCCGGCTTGTGGGTCGGGATGAAGTGTGTTGGCGATATCGTCGAGACAACCTCAGTTGCCGATGTGGATCCGTTTCGGGTCGATTGTCGTCCCCCCGAAGATTTCAAGGCGTCTGAAGACGTTCACATCCGCTGGCCAGACGTGTGGGCGGAACAAGAGCCGCGCCTCGTGCGCTCAAAACTGCCACTGGCGCTGTCCTACTGTCGCGCCAACGGGTTGAACCGTATTGTGTTGAAGGGTGCGGGCTCGCGAATTGGCATCATCGCGGCAGGCAAACCATACAACGACGTGCGCGAAGCTCTTGCGCTGCTGGGCCTTAGCGAGGACGAACTCGCGTCGAAGGGAATTGCCCTTCTGAAACTTGGTATGGTCTGGCCGTTGGAGCCCCACATCGTCAGGGAGTTCGCACAGAATCTTGATGAGATTATCGTCGTTGAGGAGAAGCGGGCCCTGATTGAGCAGCAGGTCAAGGACATCCTTTATCCATTGGCTGCGAGTGGGGACAAAGCACCGCGAGTGGTTGGAAAGGCGGGCAGCGGACTTCAATGCTCGGAGTTTGAGATTCCTGCCGATCAGCGGCTACTCCGTGGTGACGCCGAACTGGGCCCTGCTGAGATTGCCTCGGCCATTCTTGCGCGCCTGCACGCCAATGGAATCGGCATGTGCCAAGCCATGCCATCGAGGGATGGCAACGGTAAGCTGGCTCCGCCGGTGGCGCGCCGGCCATACTTCTGCTCTGGTTGCCCTCACAACAGCTCGACCAAGGTACCCGAAGGCTCCCGGGCGACAGCCGGTATTGGCTGCCACTACATGGCCAACTGGATGAATCGCCGTACCGAGAGCTACACGCACATGGGCGGCGAAGGTGTGCCCTGGGTCGGGCAAAGCCGCTTTTCCAAGCGGTCGCATATGTTCGCGAACATGGGAGATGGCACGTTCTTCCACTCAGGATCGCTCGCGATTCGCCAGGCCGTGGCGGCCAAGGCGCCCATGACGTTCAAGATTCTGTTCAATGACGCTGTAGCGCTCACTGGTGGGCAGTCGCACGACGGCCCACTCACTGCGCCTATGCTCACGCAACTGCTTCACGCAGAGGGTGTCGAACGCATTGTGGTCGTCAGCGACGACGTGGCCAAATACCGGGGACATCAGGCGGCATTTGCGCTCGGTACCACCTTCCATCATCGGCGTGATCTTGATGCTGTTCAGCGGGAATTGCGTGAAGTGCCGGGTGTTACGGCGCTGGTATATGACCAGACCTGTGCCGCGGAAAAGCGCCGCCGTCGCAAACGCAACAAGTATCCGGATCCGGCCGTCCGCTACGTGATCAATCCCGAAGTGTGCGAGGCATGCGGCGACTGTACTGTAAAGAGTAACTGTGTCTCGGTTGAACCCCTGGAGACACCGTTGGGCCGCAAGCGCCAGATCAATCAATCTGCCTGTAACAAGGACTATTCCTGCGCGGATGGCTTCTGCCCGAGCTTTGTGGCTGTGGAAGGAGGGGCGCTGCGGAAGAAGCCGGTTGGGTCGAGCCCGGAGAGCGACCCGGCGGCCTGGCCCGATCCGCCGTATCCTCAATTGCCGGATCTCCATGCCGCATATGCCATCCTCGTCAACGGTGTGGGTGGCACCGGAGTACTGACCATCGGCAACATTCTGGGCATGGCTGCCCATCTGCAGGGCTTGCACTGCTCGGTGATGGACATGGCGGGGCTAGCGCAGAAGGGCGGCGCCGTGTGGAGCCATGTCCGGATCGGCAATTCGGCGGAGGAAATCCATTCGCCAAAGATTCCGGAACAAGCGGCGGATGCACTGATTGGCGGCGATCTGGTGGTGAGCGCGCATCCCGACTCCGTAAGCAGGCTAAAGGCGATGGCTCGCGCCGTTGTGAACGCGAACGTCTCGCCCACAGCGGACTTTCAGCAGAATCGCGATTTCGCCATGCCGGAGAAGGCGCTCTGGGAGATCGTCGAGAAGTCATGCGAGGAGAAGAGCCTGGCGAAAGTGCCTGCTCAGGACCTAGCGGTGCGTTACTGCGGAGACGGTGTCTATGCGAACATGATCATGCTGGGTGCTGCGTGGCAGGCCGGTCACGTGCCGCTGTCTCTCGATGCTCTGCGCCGGGCCATCGAACTGAACGGACAATCGGTGGACGCCAACATGCGAGCGTTCAAGATTGGCCGGCAGTATGTGGCTTCACCAGGTCGGCTGGATGATCGCTCGACCTCGGTGGTGCAATGGATGCCACGTGCGGATCGAGAGAGCATTCAGCAGTTGATGGAAGACCGTCGTGCCCGGCTGGTGGCTTATCAGAATGCGCGCTATGCAAATGAATACGAAGTGTTCCTGCAGATGGTGCGGTCGTTCGATGGCCAGACGCCGAGCGGCTTCGATCGGGTAGTCGCGAAGAACCTGTACAAACTGATGGCATACAAGGACGAGTATGAGGTCGCGCGACTCCATTCGTCTTCGGATCTGCGCAAGCTAATCGAGAGTCAGTTTGATGGCCAGTACAAGCTCAGGTTCTCGCTGGCCCCCCCGCTACTTGCCCGGCGTGGTTCTGATGGACTCCCTCGCAAGAAGCTGTACGGAGGCTGGATGCACCAAGGGTTTCGCGTGCTTGCAGGCCTGAAATTCTTGAGGGGAACGCTCGTCGATCCGTTTGGATACACGCATGAACGTCGTGTGGAACGTGCTCTGATCGAAGAGTACAGGGCTGGGATTCGAGCGACGCTGCCCTTTGTGGCAACTCATCCGGAGAAGTGCATGGAGCTCGCGCGTATTCCAGAGCAGATCCGCGGCTTTGGACATGTAAAGGCGGCAGCTATCGAAAGCGCTCGTTTGCGTCAAAGGTCATTGCTTCGCGAAATCACTGGCAAAGACCATTCCCGCATTGGTTACTCGGAGCCATCTGCCTAGCCTACCAATTCACGGACGCACCCTTTGCAAGACAGCGTATCCAATCTCCTCCGTCCTGACGGACGGAGTTCTCCTTGAGTTCAGGCGCCATCAACAGATGGCGCCTGACTTATTGCAGCGTCTGTGGCAACGAGGTGGTCATTTCCTAACCGCAAAAGCGCGAGTACAGAATGACCATCGCCGAAATGCCTACGCTTTCGGCGTGGGGCGGAGGTGCAAGCCTATTGCTCCTTCGCTGAGGGGCCGCGGAAGCGACTGCGATAAGCACCCGGACTAAGGCCCACTTTTTCCTTGAACAGCCGGCAAAAGGAGCTCGTGTCGGTATAACCGACCTGCGCGGCAATCCGTTCAACGTTAAGGTCTCCGGCTTCCAGCAGGCTCCGCGCCGACTCTATGCGCAGGCTTTGCAGGTACCGGAGCGGCGGTTGATTGAGCGCTGCCTGGAAGCGGCGAATGATTGTGCGTTCGCTCACGCCCAGGTCATTTGCCATGTCAGACATCCTCACATCCTTGGTCATGTGCTTCTGGAGCCAGTGTTGCGCACGGTGCACCAGCGAATCGGCGTGGGCTTTATCCGTCAGCAGCGGAAGGTAAGGCGTCTGCTTCGTTTGACTGACGTCGATGAGCATCGTCTTGGCACACTGGGACGCAATCATGGGTCCGCAGAAGCGCTCAATGATGTGAACGGTCTGCAATAGATAGGAGGCCTGTGCGCCGGCGCAGATCAACCGGTCAGCTTCGGTAATCACGGGTTCGAGTTGAAGATCTACCCGCGGAAACTTGGTACGGAACTGCTCAGCCAGCCACCATGTGGTCGTTGCGGGGCGCCCGTCGAGAAGGCCGGTCTTCGCAAGTACGAAAGTTCCGGTGCAGCTAGCAGCCAGGCAAGCGCCCGCATCCCACTGAGAGACAAGCCAATCGCATGCCGCTGACTGACGCGCCAGCAACCGTTCGAATGCCTTGCTGCCGGCATAGTGGGCGCTAGGGACGAAAACGAGATCGAACTTCCCTCGTGCGCGAATGGCTTCCGTGTCCACTTGCAGCCCGTTACTCGTGGTTACGGGCCCTCCGGCAGGCGAAACAAAATGCCACTCAAACTGCACCGCGCCGGCCCCCAGTTGTCGCCGCAAATGGGAGTTCGCGATCTGAAGTAGATCAGCGAATCCTCCAAGGCTGGAAGCGTAGCATTCGTCATAAGCGAGGACGGCGGCGCGGTGCGTCATGGTTGGCGTAATTCACACTAAATGTGTCAGTCTAGCCAATGTACATCAAAGGCGCTGCTGGGGAAACTGTAGCCATTCCATGAGGCGCGATCGCCCAAGGGGTATGTGGAGATCGCGCAATCCGGTCGGTCGCACTTGAAGTGATTCAGCGTAACCCCAATCCGCTGGGCACCTAAGGTTGGACTGATTGGGGGCGACTCGGATTGAACCGGGGCAGCGCGGGCGAGACAAAGCACTCCTCAAACCAACGCGTCACAGCTCCATACCCCTAAATAGCTGTCCGCGACCTCATATTCGGATTCAGTACTTGGAAGGATTGATCTTATGCGTATATCAAATGTCGGCGTCATCGGCGCTGGGACAATGGGTAATGGAATCGCGCAAGTATGCGCATCCACAGGCATCGATGTCGTGCTCCTGGATGTTTCCGACGAGGCGCTACAGCGAGGGGTATCGGTCATTTCCGGGAGCCTAGACCGTCTTATCAAGAAGGGCGTCCTGTCTGCTGACAACAAGAAGGAGGTGATGGCTCGAATCTGCGGGACGACCCAGTACAGTGATCTGGCTAGCGTCGACCTTGTGATTGAGGCCGCCACTGAAAATGAAGTCCTGAAACTACGCATTCTCAAGGATGTTGATGCCGTGATTGGGGACGATGCAATCATCGCGACGAACACATCATCCATCTCCATCACCAAGCTGGCGGCAGCTACGTCGCGTCCGGAGCGATGCATCGGTACGCACTTCTTCAACCCGGTGCCATTGATGGCCCTGGTGGAGTTGATTCCTGGCCTGCAGACTTCCGATGAAACTCAGCGGCGAATCGGGGACTTCGTCAAAGCCATCGGAAAGAAATCGATTCTTGCGAAGAATAGTCCAGGATTCGCGGTCAACCGTATTCTCTGCCCGATGATCAATGAGGCCATTTTTGCCCTGCAGGAAGGCCTGGCATCGGCGGAGGACATCGACAACGGCATGAAGCTCGGCGCTAACCATCCCATTGGTCCACTCGCACTAGCGGACCTGATTGGGTTGGACACGATGCTCTCGGTCATGGAGGTCTTCTATGAGAGCTTCAACGACCCCAAGTACCGACCCGCTCAGCTCCTGAAGGAAATGGTCGACGCCGGCTACCTCGGCAGAAAGAGCGGGCGAGGCTTCTACCAATACTGCTAATTCAAAGAAATTGCGTCAGGAGACAGGTTGATCATGAGCAGCAGCGACGATGCGGTATTGCTTGAGCTCCAGGACGGAGTTGCCAAGCTCCGCTTTAACAGGCCGCGTAGCCTTAACGCTATATCGCCAGAGTTGGCTGAGCGATTCCTTCAACGGTGTCGGGAAGTCCGGGCGAGTACAGCCTGCCGCGCGGTTGTTATTAGTGGCGAAGGGCGTGCGTTCATGGCCGGAGGCGACCTGAGCCGCTTCTATCAGGGATTCGAAGTGGCCGCGGATACGGCCGAGGCGATGATCGCGCCAATGAATGAGGCGCTGTCCATTCTGGCATCGCTTCCATTGCCGGTGGTGGCCAGCTTGCACGGGCCGGTGGCAGGGGCAGGAATGAGTGTCGCGCTCGCCTGTGATCTTGCTGTGGCGTCCGACGACGTCCAGTTCTCGTTTGGCTACACGCAGATTGGCGCCAGCCCGGATCTCGGCATTTCTTCGATGCTGCCTCGTACGGTAGGGCTTCGCAATGCGATGGGCATTGCGTTGCTCGGCCAGAGCCTCGATGCGGAGCAGGCGATGAAGCTCGGTCTGATCAACCGGCTAGTGCCTCGGCAGGACTTGGCGCGAGAAACGGACGCCGTCATGGCTCATCTCGCCACGGGACCAACCCTCGCCTATGCGCAAACGAAGCGGCTGTTGCGGTCATCTTTCGACCGTCCTTTCGCAGCGCAATTGTCAGAAGAACTGGCGGCCTTCCGCGCGTCTGCTGCCACCCATGATTTCGTCGAGGGTGTTTCATCGTTCATCGAGAAACGCCAGCCCGCGCGGTTCTCTGGAGCCTAGCATCGCTGGGATCCAGCCGCAAGGCGGCAATGCGCGATTGCCGGGTGTGCGCAAGAGGGCCGCAGAGCCCTCAGGCGCGCGTAGTCGGTCACGGAACAAGTCTGCTTAGGAACGCCGCGACATGCGTGCTTAGCGCCTGGTTCCACTTCATGGCGCGGTGACCAGTACTCAGCTTCAGATCCCGATTCCACATAAGAAAATACAAACAGGAGACAACATGTCTAACAGCGTTGCACGTGCCGATGGTATCACTCAGCCTGATTCCTTCGAACGGGAGGCCTATGCCAAAGTCACCTTGCGACTGATCCCGCTGCTCTTCGTTAGTTACGTGATGGGGTTCCTTGATCGGGTCAATGTCGGCTTCGCCAAGCTGCAGATGCTGTCCGATCTGAGCTTCAGCGAGGCGACGTACGGACTTGGCGCCGGGATTTTCTTCCTGGGGTACGTGCTCTTCGAGGTCCCCAGCAACATCATCCAGCACCGAGTCGGTGCACGACGCTGGATCTCCAGAATCATGATCACATGGGGTCTGCTCTCTGCCGCCATGATGTTCGTTCAGACGCCCACCACCTTCTACGTCCTGCGATTCCTGCTTGGTGTCGCGGAGGCGGGGTTCCTGCCAGGCATTGTCATGTATCTGACGTACTGGTATCCGGCGCAACGCCGCGGAAGGATCATGGCATTGTTCTTTGCTGCCGTTCCGGCGTCGGGATTGATCGGTGGTCCGCTTTCTGGGTGGATTCTGGAATCGCTTTCCGGCGCATATGGCTTCGCGGGCTGGCAATGGCTGTTTGTTCTCGAGGCTTTGCCATCGATTCTTCTGGGTCTGGTGATCCTTCTGGTGTTGCCGGACGGTATCCAGGACGCCTCATGGCTCGGACCGCAAGAGAAGAGCGTGCTCGCCGCAAATGTCAAAGCAGAGGGGCGGGATAAGGATGACGTCAAGTTGAGAGCGATTTTCTGCGACAAGCGCGTGCTGGTCATGGCTGCCATTTATTTCTGTGCGACGACGGCTGGATATGGCATTAGCTTCTGGTTGCCGACCATCATCAAGACGACCGGTGTCGTGAGCCCGCTACATATTGGCTTGCTGACCGCGGTTCCGTTCCTGTTGGCGATTGTCGGTATGCTGCTCTTTAGTCGCAGTGCCGACGCACGACGCGAGCGCAAGCTGCACCTCGTGAGCGCAATGTCGATTGGGGCATGCGGATTGATTCTCAGCGTCTTCTCCAGTTCGAACACAACTGGAGCACTCGTCGCGTTATCCATCGCGGCCATCGGCGTGTATTCGGCTTTTCCGATCTTTTGGAGCTTTCCGACTGCCTTTCTGACGGGGGTAGGTGCCGCGGCTGCTATTGCGTTCATCACTTCGGTCGGCAACATCGGCGGCTTTGTCAGTTCCTATCTTATCGGCTGGGTCAAACAGATGTCGGGCAGTACCAATCTTGCCATGCTTGTGCTCGCAGCAGTCTACGTCGTGGGTGTGCTGTTGACGCTGACCGTACCCAGTCGCCTCGTCAATAAATGATCGACGTTTGGCTCTTCACAACGTAGGGCTTCCAATTACCAGGAGACATGTGTGAACAAGACAGCGCAGTCGACATCCGTGCGCCGTCCTTTTCCAGGTGAACTGCGCGCGTCGCTCAAGTCCATGTTTGGCGAGCGTGTCTCGACCGCGGAGGCAGTCCGCTTGCATCATGGTCGAGACGAATCGCCTTTCAATCCGCAGTTACCCGACGCGGTGGTATTCGCACAAAGCGCCGAAGGCGTGCAAGTCATCGTAAAGCTCTGTGCGCAATACGACGTTCCAATCATTCCCTATGGCAACGGCTCGTCGCTGGAAGGCCATCTGCTTGCCGTGCAGGGTGGGGTTTCCATCGATATGTCGGAGAGGAATCGTGTGTTGTCGATCAACGCCGAAGATCTGACTGTCACTGTCGAGCCTGGTATCTCACGCAAGCAAGTGAATGAAGCTCTGCGCGAAGCCGGTCTCTTCTTCCCGATTGATCCCGGCGCGGATGCGACTATCGGTGGCATGACGGCGACGCGCGCGTCGGGTACCAATGCTGTGCGATATGGCACGATGCGCGACGACGTGCTGGATCTGACCGTCGTGCTCGCCGACGGACGCCTCATCCATACCGGAACGCGCGCGCGAAAATCATCGGCAGGCTACGATTTGACGCGCCTCTTTGTCGGCTCGGAAGGCACGCTTGGGATCATCACCGAAGTTACGTTGCGACTCTATCCGCAGCCCGAAGCGGTATCTGCGGCGGTGTGCGCGTTTTCGTCGATGCACTTACCATCCATTCGATCAACCGTCATTCGAATCTGACGCTTCGTGAAACGCCGACGCTCTTCTTCGAGTTCCACGGAACCGACACGGGCGTGAAGGAACAGGCGGAACTGGTGCAGGAGATCGCCGTACAGAATGGCGGGGAAGGCTTCGAGTGGGCGACGCGGTCGGAAGACCGCAACCGCTTGTGGAACGCGCGGCACAACGCTTACTTCGCAATGCTGCAACTGAAGCCCGGCTGCCAGGCGGTGACCACGGATGTATGCGTGCCGATCTCTCGGCTCGCGGAGTGTGTCATTGAAACGGAGAAAGATCTGAGGGGGGCGACACTGCCGTGCCCGATCGTGGGCCACGTCGGGGATGGCAATTTCCACGTTGCGATTCTGGTCGATCCGAATAAGCCCGAGGAACTCGAAGAAGCAGAACGCCTGAACCACCGTATCGTCCAGCGCGCGCTGGACATGAATGGCACTTGCACAGGTGAGCATGGTGTTGGTGTGCATAAGATGGATTTCCTGATTCAGGAGTACGGTGCCGCCGCCGTGGATACGATGCGCACAATCAAGCACGCTCTCGATCCGTCCAACCTGATGAATCCAGGCAAGATCTTCTCCTGGACGCCTTAAGCGCCTGCCCGGGGCGCTGTTTTTAGCGAGGTACGCGACACGGAAATCAGCTTGCGAACTCCACATCAGCCTTAGATGATGGTCGCCCCTTCCGTTTGCCACGGCAGGGGAGGCAACAGTAAGTTGAGTAACCGGCGCATAGTTGTCCTTGCCTCTTGCATGGCGTAAATCGCATTGAATGTGTCAGAGTAGACAATGGTCAATAGCGGGTGGTATCGGGAAACTGTGTCTATCCACCTGAACATGGTCGGCACATCGTGGGCACAACGTCGTCGTCGAAAAGACGGGGTGTCCGCATGGTGTCCAACGTTGGTGGAAGGTGGCAGGTGCCGATGCTCGGCGCAGTGGCGTGAGCGCGGGGACTTCACTTGCGAAGCGAACGGAGTCTGTATGGATGCCAGATTTTCAGAGACGGTGACGAAGGCGGACTCGTCGAAGGACGACCGTGATTCCGTATCGGTGGTGGGTAGCTGCCTCGCACTCACCAGTGTGCGTACTAATGAGGTGAGGGACTTCTATCGCGGGTATGCCTTGGTCGCCATGGCAACCGCCGTGATAGCTGTCGTGGTCGGTATTGTGTTCTTTGCCGTTGGAATTCTCCCGTAATGAAAGTCCTAATCGTTCATGCTCATCCGGAGCCCCAGTCGTTTAGCTCGGCCTTGAAAACCGTCTCCGTGGAAGCCTTCCGCGAAGCCGGGCACGAAGTCCAGGTCTCAGATCTCTATGCAATGGGCTTCAACCCGGTTGCGTCTGCTGCCGATTTCGGCGATCGGGCAAATCCTGAGTACTGTGTTTATGCGCTGGAGCAGCGCAATGGCGTGGCGACCGGCACTATCAGCCCGGATATTCAACGCGAACTCGAGAAGCTCATGCAGTGCGATCTCCTCGTGCTCAACTTTCCGTTGTTCTGGTTTTCGACGCCGGCGATCCTCAAGGGATGGCTTGACCGCGTGCTCGTCTCTGGAACGGTCTATGGAGGAACACGCTTCTATGACCGTGGAGGACTTCGCGGCAAGCGTGCGCTGGTGAGCGTTACGCTTGGCGGACAGGAACACATGTTCGGATGCGACGGTGTGCACGGACCGCTCGAATCAATGTTGAGGCACTTGTTGCAGGGAACGTTGGGGTACACAGGACTTGACGTACTGCCGCCGTTCTTTGCGTGGCACGTGCCATACATCACGCACGAGGACAGAGTCGCGATGTTGGAGGCGTGGCGTGAGCGGATTGCCACGCTTGACGATGCGGTCCCGCTTTCGTTCCCGAGTCTCAATGACTTTGATGAACTGCTGTATCCGCTCAAAAGAGCAGAGCAAAGCGAAACAGTTTGATAGCGGTCAAAGCCTGACCGACACAGTCCCATTGTCATTGATATGCGGGCAGGAGAACCGTCGCCGGGCCTCACGGGGCCCGGCTGCATGGCCCTACAGTCGTCGCCTGTCAAAGCGGAGAACGTTGTATGAAGTCGCCTGTTGAGCGAACGGCCATTGCGACGCGCATGGCCGATGTCGCTCCATTCTATGCCATTGATATCCTGACCCAAGCCAAGCGGCTCGAAGCGGCAGGGCGGGATGTGGTCCACATGGAAGTCGGTGAGCCCGACTTCCCGACGCCGCCCGCAGTCATCACTGCCGCCCAGGCGGCCATTGCCAATGGCAAGACCACCTATACCCCTGCGCTAGGCATACCGGAGCTCCGAGAGGCTATTGCCGGCTACTACCAAAGTCGCTACGGCGTATCCGTTCCCGCTTCACGCATCGCGGTGACCCCTGGCGCGTCCGGCGCGCTGATTCTCGCCTTGGCTTGCCTCACCGAGCCCGGCAAAGAATGGTTGCTGACCGATCCCGGCTATCCATGCAACCGCAACTTCGTCCGCATCTTTGAGGGCGTACCGAAGTCGATTCCAGTGGGAGAGCAAAGTAATTTCCAGCCCACCCTGGATGACCTTCATGCTCATTGGAGCAACGCCACGGCAGGGGTCATGCTGGCTTCCCCGGCCAACCCCACTGGCACGATGCTCAGCCTGGACCAGATCAGTGCGTTCGCCGACTATATTCGAAACAAGGGCGGGCACTTCATTCTGGACGAGATCTACCAGGGATTGACGTACGAGAACGAGACATCCACGGCACTGCAATGCTGTGACGACGTCTGGATCGTACAAAGCTTCTCGAAGTACTTCCAGATGACAGGTTGGCGTCTGGGCTGGCTGGTGGTGCCGGAAGCATATACCCGTCATATCGAGAAGCTGGCGCAGAACCTGTTCCTGTCCCCCTCGGCCCCAGCGCAATACGCAGCGCTGGCGGCATTCGATCCCGAGACGCTGGACCTCGTGGAGCATCGTCGGGCTGAATTCCGGCGTCGCCGGGACTTTCTATCCGCAGAGCTCGCGCGACTCGGATTCCGTATTGCGGCAAGGCCTGAGGGTGCGTTCTACATCTACGCCGACTGTTCTGCCTTCACGAGCGACAGCTTTGCATTTGCGAAGGCACTGCTCGAGCAAGCCGGAGTGGCGGTCGCACCTGGCCTGGATTTCGGAGCCAATGAACCCGGCCGCTACGTTCGCTTTGCCTATGCCGCGGACGTCGATCGTCTTGGTGAGGCTGTGAAGCGCATCGAGCGCTTTCTTAAGGGGTAATGGCGTCGGTCGGCGCCTTCCCGAAACCGAGTCACGGGTATGTGGGTGGTCCGCGCTCGGGTTCGATGGCGTTCGTGTCAAAGCGAGGGCGACACACCAGTACCAATGTAGTGATTTGACAGGCAATCAATGTAGTGATTTGACAGGCAATCAGCCTGAGTGGGGAGTATTTTGCAATGAGCAATCGTGAAGTGGTAGTGGTCGGCGCCGCCCGTACGGCGATCGGTACCTTTGGTGGGTCGCTGAAGGATGTTCCGATGACTGTTCTGGGCGCCACGGTGGTTCGCGCGGCGCTGGAGCGCTCCGGTGCGCAGGCTAGCGATATCGGGCATGTCGTCATGGGCAATGTCATTCCCACCGAGCCTAAGGATGCGTATCTCAGCCGCGTTTCCGCAATGGATGCGGGAATTCCAAAGGAGACTCCGGCATTCAACGTTAATCGCCTCTGCGGCTCCGGTCTTCAGGCGATCATCTGTGCGGCGCAGTCCGTCATGCTAGGCGATGTGGACCTGGCGGTCGGGGGAGGCGCCGAGTCCATGAGCCGCGGTCCGTACATCGCGCAGGCTGCGCGGTGGGGCATGCGCATGGGCGATGGCCAGATGGTCGACTACATGAATGGCATCCTTCATGATCCGTGGAAGCGCATTCACATGGGCGTGACGGCGGAGAACGTCGCGGAGCGCTACGGCGTCTCCCGCATTGAACAGGATGAACTGGCCTTGGAGAGCCAGCGACGCGCTGTCGCGGCGATTGAAGAGGGTCGGTTCAAGAGCCAGATTGTTCCCGTTGCGATAAAGACCCGGCAAGGTGTGGTTGAGTTCGATACAGACGAGCACGTCCGCAGGGACGCGAGTTCTGACGCACTGTCAAGGATGAAGCCCGTATTCAGGGAGGGCGGATCGGTAACGGCCGGCAATGCTTCAGGCATCAATGATGGCGCGGCCGCGTTGGTTCTTGCCGAAGCCAGCAGGGCAGCCGCTCTGGGGCTCAAGCCCTTAGCCAGGTTGGTTGGCTATGCGCATGCAGGCGTGGAGCCCGAGTATATGGGGATTGGACCGGTGCCGGCTACGCGTCTGGTAATGCAACGAACGGGCCTCAAGCTCTCGGACATGGACGTGATCGAGGCGAACGAAGCATTCGCTGCGCAGGCTTGCGCAGTGGCGAAGGAGTTGAGCTTCGATCCGCAAAAGGTCAATCCCAACGGGTCGGGCATTTCCTTGGGACATCCGGTTGGCGCGACGGGCGCGATCATCTCGGTAAAGGCGATCTATGAACTGCACAGGACGGGGGGGCGCTACGCGCTCGTGACGATGTGCATCGGCGGTGGCCAGGGCATCGCGGCAATCTACGAACGCATCTGAAGCTTTGATGGGACTTCATCCTGCAAGACCTGCACGTCAAGCATGACGCTAACGGAAGAGCTGGGCGAACTGAGGCGCGAGGTACGGGCGGCGAGCGTCCAGGCCTCGCGCGAAGTGCACTTGCTGGCTTCCCCGGGCCGTGAAAAAGAGGCACTACGGGCAATTCTCGAAGCCCGGATCACTCACAGTCGCCCTCGCCAAAAGGTTGTGCACTTTGCCTGCGCAGCCGAGCGCCGCATATTCTTGAGTGCAGCGCATTTTGAAGAGTGCCGTGAGGTTGCGTCCACTTGTCTGGCGCTTAGGACCCTCTTCTGGGCGTCTTGCCTCCGGCTCGGAAGATGATGGCTGTTTGGTGTGCCGGCAACTGCGAAAGATCGGCAGTTTTCAGCACCAACTTATACGGGAAGTACGAGAATGAGCGAGATCATTGACGCTTGGATTCAATTGCCCAACAAGGACTATCTGCTCAACGCCATGTTCGACTCGCTGCGGAGGTGGCCGACGAACTGGAAGACACTGGCCCTCGACAATCCTGAAATTACGCATGAACAAGCGCTCGAAACCTTTCGCTCTCAGGGCGTTTCGCGCGTCATCGCCAGTGCCTGGTGGGGCCCAACTGGGCCGATGATCTCAAATGACGAGGTTGCGGCGGCAGTTCGCGCGCATCCGGAACAGGTTGTTGGTGTCGCGTCGGTCGACATCAGCCGGCCGATGGAGGCGGTGAGGGAACTGCGCCGGTGCGTAAAGGAATCTGGCTTCAAGGGCTTGCGGGTTTTGCCATGGTTGTGGGGCCTGCCTCCCGACGATCGCCGGTACTATCCGCTCTATTCCGAATGCATCGAACTGGACATTACGTTCTGTCTCCAAGTCGGGCATGCGGGCCCGATGCGTCCCTCGGAACCAGGGCGTCCTATTCCATACCTGGATAACGTTGCCCACGAGTTTCCGGAGTTACGCATCATAGGCGGGCACATCGGGTTTCCATGGGCGTCCGAAATGATCTCGCTCATGATGAAGCATCCGAACGTATATGTGGATACGTCGGCATACAAGGCTTCAAGGTTTCCGCAGGAGCTTGTGTCCTATATGCGTGGGCCGGGCAAGCACAAGGTGCTGTTCGGCACCAATTATCCCATGCTGACTCCCGCGGAGTGCCTGGCCGGCATTGACTCGCTCAACTTGGGCGAAGATGTGCTGCCGTTGTTTCTCGCGGGTAATGCGCGACGCGCGTTCAAGTTGGACGCATAAGTCGGGGAAATGGCGGGCGCAACCAGCGCCCGCCGACTACTGATCATGCGCACATAGGTGGGGGCGATGGCGGCTCGCCCGGCGCCAACTGGGGCTTGGCCCTCGCCTGCAAGTCACCGTAAGCCACCGACTCGTAGCTGGCGCTATAGCGCCAGCTTCAGTCAGGCGCTTTGGGATGCCTAAGCGTTGCGCCATTGCGGCGCTCGCTTTTCAAGGAAGGCATTGACACCTTCGCGCTGGTCCGCGCCGTCGAACAGATCGACAAAGCGCTCGCGCTCCAGCGCCAGCGCCGCCTGGCGTGGAACACCCTGACGCGCCAGATGTACCAGTTGCTTGCTGTAGGCCGCTGCGCGTGGACTCACGCTACAAGCGCGCTCGGCCATGGCCAGTGCCGTTTCCAAAGCCTTCCCCCGCGGCACGACTTCTTCGATCAGCCCAATGCGCAGCGCCGTGGCGGCATCGACGCGCTCATTGGTCAGAATCATGCGCTTGGCCCAGCCTTCGCCGACTAGCCATGGCAGGGTCTGCGTGCCGCAGCCGCTCGGCAATAGCCCTACGGCGGACTCGGGAAGTGCCATTTGTGCGTGCTCTTCGGCAATGCGAATATCGCAGGCCAGCGCACATTCCAACCCGCCGCCCATGGCGTAGCCGTTGATCGCGGCGATTACCGGCGGACGCGCGTTCTGCAGCGCTTCAAAGGCGGCGCCGAACTGCTGTGCAATTTGCCGCGCGCGGGCGCGGTCTCCGTCCGAGAATCCATTCAGATCGGCCCCGGCACTGAAGAACCTTTCGCCAGCGCCAGTGATAACCACGGCTCGGATTTCGGGATTGGCGTCGATGTCTGCTACCAAAGCACGCAACTGCTCAAGGCTGTCGGAGTTGAAAGCGTTAGCCGGCGGCCGGTTCAGTGTCAGCGTGGCGACGTGGCCGTCTTGGGAATATTGGATCATTGCTTGGGCTCCTCGCCGGCGGCGAATAGGTACTGACGGATTACGCCGGAGAAATCGAGCTGGCCGTCGCCGGCTTGGCTCATCGCCTGATAGATCTGCTGGGCCAGCGCGCCGAGGAACAGCGGCTGCTTCATGCCGCGCGCGGCGTCGGCCGCCAGGCCCAGGTCCTTGAGCATCAGCTCGGCGCCGAAGCCGCCCGTGTAGCCGCGCGACGAAGGTGCGGTCTCAATCACGCAGGGGTAGGGGTTGTAGGTGTCCGACGACCAGCAGCGCCCCGTCGACGTATTGACGATGCCCGCCAGCACGTTGGCGTCGATGCCCAGCCGCACGCCGAGCGCCATCGATTCGGACACACCGACCATCGAGATCCCGAGGATTAGGTTGTTGCAGATCTTGGCGATCTGGCCGGTGCCGGTGTCGCCGCAATGGACCAGGTTGCGGCCCATATTCGCAAGCACGGGCTTGATCAGCTCGAACAGTGCGGGCGGGGCGCCGACCATGAAAGTCAGGGTGCCGGCCTGCGCGCCGCCGGTGCCGCCGGACACCGGCGCATCGGCCAGCGCATTGCCGTGGGCCACCGCGGCGGCGGCCAACTCACGAACGGTGGCCGGGTCGATGGTGCTGGAATCGACTAGTGGCACGCCGGGACGTACCCCCGCCAGCACGCCGTTCTCGCCTAGGTAGGCGCTGCGCACATGCGCGGCGGCGGGCAGCATCGTGATGACGAGATCGGCCGAGGCGACGGCGTTGCGCGCGGTATCGGCAGTGGTGGCGCCTTCGGTGCACAGCGAGGCTACGGCGACAGCATTGAGGTCGAAGACGGTGAGGGTATGGCCGGCATTGAGCAGGTTACGCGCCATTGGCGCGCCCATATTACCCAGGCCGATGAAGGCGATATGCATGGAAGCTTCAGTCAGAGATAGTTCAAAGCCGCCCACTTGCACCCGGTCCCGAACTCAGGAACGGAACGCAAACGGCGGCACATGATTACCCAGTGGTGGCTTTACTTCAGGCTGATAGTCGTATTGACGCCGTCGTTGACAGTCGCGTCGTCAAACCAACGTGCGGTCACTGTCTTGGTTTGCGTGTAGAACTGCACCACCTGCTTGCCGTAAGGGCCCAGGTCGCCGAGCTTGGATCCGCGCGAACCCGTGAAGCTGAAGTAGGGCACGGGTACCGGGATTGGGATGTTGATGCCCACCTGCCCAACGTCGATTTCGCTTTGGAACTTGCGTGCCGCCGCGCCGCTCTGCGTGAATACGCCGGTGCCATTGCCAAACGGGTTGCGATTGACCAGCGCGATGGCGTCGTCGAGTGTTTCCACGCCGATGACCACGAGCACCGGGCCGAAGATCTCATTGGTGTAGACCGACATGTCGGGCGTCACGTCCGTGAAGATGGTGGGGCCAATGAAATTGCCTTGCGGGTAGCCGGGTACTTCCACGTTGCGGCCGTCGAGCGCCAGCGTGGCGCCTTCCTTCTCGCCGGAGGCGATGAGCCCAAGGACACGCTCCTTCGCTGCCACCGAAACCACCGGGCCGACATCGGTGCCGGCTTCCGCGCCAGCCCCGACCTTGAGCGTCTTCGCCTTGGCCACGAGTTCAGGCACCCATTCGCGCGCGGCGCCCACCAGTACGACTACGGAGGTAGCCATGCAGCGCTGGCCGGCTGCGCCGAAGCCGGCACCCGCGAGAGCGTTCAGTGTATGTTCCTTGTTTGCGTCCGGCAGTACCACTGCGTGGTTCTTCGCGCCCATCATGGACTGCACGCGCTTGCCATGCGCGCCAGCCAGGTTGTAGACGTGCGTGCCCACGGCGGTGGAGCCAACGAACGACACCGCCTTGATGTCCGGGTGCGTACAGAGTGCGTCGACTGCTTCCTTGGCACCGTGTACCACGTTCAGCACGCCTGCCGGGACGCCGGCCTCAATCGCGAGCTTCACCAGTTCGACTGTCGACAACGGATCCTGTTCAGATGGCTTCAGCACGAAGGTATTGCCACAGACGATGGCCATCGGGAACATCCACAGCGGAATCATCGCCGGGAAGTTGAACGGCGTGATGCCGGCGCAAACGCCGATCGGCTGCTGCAGCGTATACGTGTCGACGGTCGAGGCCACGTTTTCGGCAAAGCCGCCTTGCTGCAGCGTGCCGATCGAGCAGGCGTGCTCGACCACTTCCAGACCACGGAAGATATCACCCTCAGCATCGGCGAGCGTCTTGCCCTGTTCGGCGGTCAGGATGGCGGCGATCCGCTTGCTGTGCGCTCGAATCAGCGCCTGGTATCGCAGCATGACGCGGAGGCGCGCTCCGATCGGGGTGTGACGCCAGGTGGCGAACGCGTGATGGGCAGCGCTCACGGCGGCGGCCACTTCGCTGGCGGTAGCCAGCGGGACGCGCGCCAGGACTTCTTGCGTGGCGGGATTTACTACCTGGCGGAATTCGGTTGCGGACGATTCCACCCATTCGCCGTTGATCAGCAGTGGTACGGTCGGCACGGCATTGTCGGTCTTGTGCACGGCACTCATGGTTCTCTCCAGAGAAGCTCGGTCTGTTGGCAGGGTGAGGGTAGGACTACAGGCTGCGCGCGATTAGCATGCGCTGGATCTCGCTGGTGCCTTCGTAGATTTGGGTGATGCGGGCGTCGCGGTAGTGGCGCTCAACGGGGTAGTCTTCCAGGTAGCCGTAGCCGCCGTGGATCTGCAATGCCTTGGAACAGACGCGCTCGGCGAGTTCAGAGGCATAGAGCTTGGCCTGAGAAGCCTCTGACAGGCATGGCAAGCCTTCGCTACGCATACGTGCAGCGTGGTGCACCAGCAGACGCGCGGCGTTCAGCTCGGTCGCCATGTCGGCGAGCATGTCGGCGATGGGCGGATGTTCGCGTAGCGCTCGGCCAAACTGGATGCGCTCAGTGGCATAGCGACAGGCGGCTACGAATGCCGACCGCGCAATGCCAATCGCCTGTGCGGCGATGCCGATGCGACCGCCTTCCAGATTAGACAACGCGATGCGCAGTCCTTCGCCAGAGTCGCCCAGCAGCGCGTCGTGCGGCACGACGCAGTCTTCCAGCGTGATCGCGCAAGTGTCCGACGCGCGGATCCCCAGCTTCTTTTCCGGGGCGTGAACGATGAATCCTGGAGTATTGGTCGGTACCACGAAGGCTGAAATGCCCTTTTTGCCACGCTCGGGATCGGTGACGGCGAACACCACGGCCACGCCGGCACGTTTGCCGTTGGTGACAAACTGCTTGCTGCCATTGAGAACCCAGCCGTTGTCCGTGAGCCGAGCGCGAGTGCGCAAGTTGTGGGCCTCGGAGCCAGCCTGCGGCTCGGTCAGGCAGAAGGCGCCGATTATCTCGCCGCTTGCCAGACGTGCCAGGTAGCGTTCCTTCTGTAAGTCGGTGCCGAAGTGCAAGATTGGCCCGCAGCCGACCGAGTTGTGCACGCTCATTAGCGTCGCACTGGCGGCGCAGCCGGCCGCGATCTCTTCAATTGCGAGTGCATAGGCAACGTAGTCCGTATAGGTACCGCCCCATTCTTCTGGCACGATCATGCCAAGCAGGCCCAGTGCGCCCATCTCGGCGACGACTTCGTTAGGTAGGCGCCCATCGCGGTCCCACTGCGCTGCGCTGGGCGCCAGCCGTTCGCTGGCAAAGGCGCGTGCGCTATCACGGATCATCGTTTGCTCTTCGGTGAATTCGCTTTGCATGGCAGATTAACGGTGGCGTTCGCTTCCTGGAGCAGCGACGCAGGTCTGGAACGGGCTTAGCTGTGTGGGCGCAGTGTAGAAACACCGATGGCAGCGTTCTATGCCGAATTCCGCCAACTTCTCTGAACTCGTTTGCCACTCGGCTAGTTCTGCGACAGAGTTACTTGCACATATTGGCTATCGTGGGACCGACAGCTTCGCTGTGAGCGCATACGTTGTAGGGGTATTGCTAAGAGCCGAGCAAGTAGTCAGCGAGCATCGGATCTCTACGTACACGTGATGAGCTTGTGCGGCCAGACCGGGCGCTGACCAGACTAAAGCTCGCACCTTCATTGAAGTCCTGCGAATCAACTACCAATGGAGGACTGCTGTGCTATGGAAGAGCTAAACCTGTGAGCGCTCCCTTTGCGATGTCGGCCGACGGAGGATGGTGTCATCGTTTGCGGTTGTAGCGGCGTGATTGGGCGACGCGCAGCTCTGACTTTTAGGCAATTCGGCGAGAAATGGTGCAGCAAGAAGCATGTCTGGCTGAGCCCTGGTCGTAGTCGTGGCGTGATTAACCATAGATGTGTCAGTTTTGACAATGTACAACCGCTACTTGGGGCAGGAAACTGTGAGTGCACGCCACGTGCGGCAGCGCACCCCATGGGAACGCCTTCCCCTGGGCGTGACAACGATGTTGTCATGCCTTGAGACCCGGCGGAGCCAGGCCACCACTTGAGAGCCGGACGAGGGTTCAACGGCTGATTGCTTCCTTTGAAGTTTTGGGTGTGCAGATCGAGACAAATAGTCGTTCGGAAGAGACAGCCATGAGTAACCAGACAGTATCCACCGGCAGTAATCTCACGGCATCGAGCATGCTGCAAAAGGGGCTTGCGTATGTCAGTGGCGAGACCAATGTCCCGTTGAGCAACGAGACCATCGGGGAGTTCCTGCGCGCGACGGCGGCACGCTATCCCGACCGTAGCGCCGCGGTGTTCCGAGCTCAGAATGTACGTTGCACATGGGAAGAACTTGTGCATGAAGTTGACATACTTGCCACTGGGCTCGCAAACCTCGGCATCGTAAAGGGAGACCGCGTTGGTATCTGGTCACCGAATCGCTTTGAGTGGATACTAACGCAGTTCGCCACGGCGCAGATTGGTGCAATCCTTGTCAATATCAACCCGGCCTATCGTCTGGCAGAGGTTGAGTACGCATTGAACAAAGTCGGATGCAAGGCTCTCGTGGCGGCCGAGGCCTTCAAAAGCTCGAAGTACCTCGAGATGCTGCAAGAACTTGCGCCGGAGCTTGCGACGGCGATGCCCGGCGAACTGCATGCGCGAAGACTACCGGACCTGCGAGCGATCATTCGCATGGGGAATGCGAAGACGCCGGGGATGCTCAACTTCCCGGACGTGATGTCCTGTGGCAGGCAGCAACGAAAAGAAGCGAAGCTCGGGCAGTTGGCAGAATCTCTAAACGCTAACGATCCCATCAATATTCAATTCACCAGCGGTACAACCGGCAGCCCGAAGGGTGCAACACTAACGCACCGCAACATCATCAATAACGCGCGATTCGTCGGGATGACGTTGAGGCTGACAGAAGATGACTCCCTTTGCATTCCTGTGCCGCTGTATCACTGCTTTGGCATGGTGCTTGGAGTGCTTGCGTGTGTGGCAACAGGTTGCACGATGGTCTTCCCGGGCGAGGCGTTCGATCCGGGCGAGACGCTTTCCACGCTTCACGAAGAACACTGCACGGCGATTCACGGCGTCCCTACCATGTTTATCGCTGCACTCGACCATCCAGAGCTATACAGCTACGATCTAAGTCGTTTGCGAACAGGCGTGATGGCCGGGTCGCCCTGTCCGGTAGAGACTATGAAGCGTGTGGTGTCAAAGATGAATCTGCGCGAGATTACGATCGCGTATGGCATGACCGAGACAAGCCCGACTTCATTCCAGAGTTCGCCTGAGGACCCGCTCGAAAAGCGCACGACCACCGTTGGACGAGTACACCCTCATCTGGAGGTCAAAGTCGTTGACGCGTCCGGGCAGACGGTTCAAGTGGGTGAGACCGGGGAACTCTGCACGAAAGGCTATTCTGTCATGCAGGGTTACTGGGGCGACGACGAGAAGACGCGGGAAGCCATTATCGATGGATGGATCCACACCGGTGATCTCGCCACTATCGATGCCGACGGCTACTGCAATATCGTGGGGCGCTTGAAGGACATGCTGATTCGCGGTGGCGAAAACGTCTACCCGCGGGAGATTGAAGAGTTTCTTTTTCGGCACTCGAAGGTGCAGTCGGTTCAAGTCTTTGGCGTGCCGGACGAGAAGTACGGCGAAGAAGTCTGCGCGTGGATTATTCTGCGGCCTGGCGAGCAATGCTCCCCTGAGGAGATTCGGGAATTCTGCCGTGGCCAGATCGCGCATAGCAAGGTGCCGCGCTACATTCGATTTGTGGATGAGATGCCGATGACGGTGACCGGGAAAGTGCAGAAGTTCGCGATGAGGCAGAAGATGATCGAGGAGATCCAACTTGCCGACCCGAGGGCTGCCTGACGGGCGATATTCCCGGGTGTCGAAGAGGTTGGCGGCCACCCACTGGTCGTCAACCTCGCTTCGAGCGGTGTAGTCGCATAGTTCGTGGGGATCGGGCTAATGGGAAGGATGCGGTCCGGGGTACCGTGCGAATCGTTGAATTCGCGCGGGTGGGACGATACACTGGGTCGAACAAACTAGACATTGTGGCTCATGGATAGGTGGACAACCACTCGGGAGAGCACCACCTGCGTGCACAGCTTCCTGGAGAGGTGGCAGTGGTATCGCATGCTGCCTGCGGAGCTTCGCCAATTGGTATTGGGGACCATCGAAGAGCGGACCGCTGAGGTAGGCGACTACATCGCGCGGGCGGGTGAGCCCAGCACCCACTGGTACGGGCTCATGCGCGGTTTCCTGCAGATGTATGTTGTCGGCGCGGACGGCGCCGAGACGACTTTGTATTGCTTGCGGGAAGGGGAGTGGGGAGGCGAAGGATCCTTGCTGAAAAAGGAGATGCGACAGTACGATCTTCGATCGCTGACCCCCTCTCACATCTGCTTGGTACCCGCCTCGACTTTTGAGGCTCTGCGGCAATCGTCTATCGATTTCAACCACTTCCTCTGCGATATCATGAACGAGCGGATGGGAGTCTTCGTCGGCATGCTCGCCGCATCTCGCCTGCTTAGTCCCGAGATGCGGGTGGCCAGGGCGTTGCTGATGCTCGCCGACAAGACGGGAGCGGGCGCGCAGGAGTTGTCGATTCCGCAGCATGAACTTGCCCTGATTTGCGGACTGTCCAGGCAGCGAGTGAATATCGCCATCAGCGAACTCAGGCGGCATGGGCTTGTCGAAAGCGAGCCGTGCAAAGGATTCCTGCTGGTCCATGTTGCAGCGCTGCGCCGTCACGTTGCAGGGGGGGCTTGACCGGCGCTCGCGCCGAAACTCCCGCCTGGCTGGCCGAGGGCTTCGGCAAGGAGATCGAGCCTGTCCCCGCCCCAGAAGAGTTCCTCTTTGTAGACGAATGTGGGCGCGCCAAAGACTCCAAGCTCCTCAGCCCTTGCCAGCGCGGCGATGAGGTCGTCTGATGCATTGGCTTCCAAGTAGGCGCGCCAGTCCTGTGGGGCCAGGCCCGCTTCTTTCAGGCCCTCCTCAATCGAGGCCGCCGATTCCAGATCGAATTCTCTGCGCCAGAATGCAGCCAACAGGGGATCGCAAAACTTCCAAAGACAATCCCTGGACTTCGCGAACAGCATGGCCTGACTTGCGAGTCTCGCATCCCAGAGCTTCACAGTGGATCGTATGGTTAGCCCCTGCCGTCTGCCCAGCCGGCGGCAGTCCATGTACAGGTACTTCAGTTTGGCGACATCGCGACTCGATCGCTGTTCGACCTCGCCCCCATAGGCGGATCGGAAATCCGTGATAAACGGCCACCATTCGAACTTGACGCCGCAGCGCTTTTCCAGCTCCCGGGCAGGCTGCAGAACAAGGTAGGAGTAGGGGCTGCGCAAATCGATAAACGCGTCCACGACTACGGCGTCTTGTGCGTCCATGGCTAAGTGGTTTGGAACAGGTTTTGCTTGGCCCGGTCCGACGTGGTGACGTCGACCCAGCGGTCCCGTAGTAGATCGAGGGCTCGTCCCACGGCAGGGCGTGCGCGTACTCGCCCGTACCACGCTTGCGCGCGGGGAAAATCGTCCAGAGCTACCCCTGTCATCTTGTGGATGCGGACCCAGGGGAAGCATGCCATGTCCGCGATTGAGTACGTGTCGCAGACGTACTCCCTGCCTTCCAGGCGATCATCCAGGATCCTCAGCAGACGCCGAGTTTCGGCTTGGTACCTGTCAATGGCATATGGCACGGGAGCTGACGCGTAGCGGTAGAAATGCTGTGCTTGTCCCATCATCGGCCCTAAGCCACCAACCTGCCAGAAGAGCCATTGCAGGACCTCGTTGCGCTGCCGTAGATCTCCCGGAAGGAATCGATTTTCCTTTTCTGCCAAGTACAGCAGGATAGCCCCGGTTTCGAAGACTGTTATCGGATCCCCGCCATCGAGCGGGGCGTGATCGACGATGGCGGGGATCTTCCCGTTGGGGTTGATAGCACGGTAGCCTGCCCGATGTTGGGCGCCACTCGTGATATCGATCGGGATGATTCGGTATGGGATCCCCAGCTCTTCGACCAGGATATGGGCCTTATGTCCGTTAGGGGCTGGCCAACTGTATAGGTCGAGCATCTGCGTCTCCTATCGCTTACGCATGATCTCTTGTCGACGGTGGTCCTGTGCTCGCCGGTTGCCTTCGTCGCTCATTCCAGCCGGTAGTCTCTCGTCCAGTACGATCGTGCGCTCCTCGATTTGTCGCATGACGCTGTCTTGCAATGCCTTCTTGGACATTGCGTAGGCCGTGTTGCAGTCGGGGGTAATGCATCGCGCATAGCTCACTGCTGCCGCAAGCAACTGATCCGGCTCGACTACCTCGTGGAAGAATCCAAGTCGCTCTGCCTCGTCGAGTCCGTACAGTTCTCCGCGTAGCGTGGTCAGGGCTCCGACTTGGTCGCCAAGCGTGTACTTAATGATCTCGACATAGGCAGCCGGCATCGGGATGCCAATGGGCACCTCGTTCAGGCCGAACTTTGCCGGCTTGCGCGCGGCAACACGGAAATCACAGTCAAGCGCTGTGATGAGGCCACCTGCGATGGCGTGGCCGTTGATGGCGGCGACGGTGGGTCGCGGGTACTGGAAGATACGCAGGTTTGTCTCGCGATAGGCGCGATACCATTCACGGATCTTGTCTTGATCGCCGCTTCCGAAGATATCGAAACTGTACTGAAAGTCGATGCCTGCGGAGAATGCGTCACCCTGGCCCGTCAGAATGACAGGGAGTTCGCTGAAATCGCGTTCGAGCCGGTCAAAAGCGTCGTGGAGGTCAGCGAAGAACTGGTCGTTCTGCACATTCACTTTGTTGGTGTTCATGCGCACGAGCGCACAACCGTGGAACTCTTCGATAGTCCATGCCATGGAGGTCTCCTTGGGGTCTAGGTGAATCCGTTGTCGCACCACATTAGCAATTCCGTCAATGGGATGCTGTCTTTTGGATGACAGGAGGCGCGATGGAGCGACGCGCGGAGCTGTTGTCCCATCGCGCCGATTCGGGGGCGTCCTCCGATCCGGAAGGCTGTTTGGCTTCGGCGGCTATTCCTCGACGGCGCCGCCGATTGAACGCAAATGTTGTCGGAACGTGAGACGGGGGTCAGATCGGCGCGCGGCCAAGTATTCTTCGAAGCGCGCCTGCTTTCTGAATGTGGTGCCGAGTTGCATCTTGGCTGCCTGGAGGCGCTCGGTGTCCCGAATTGTGGTCGCCAGTTCCGCCACCTCGGCAGCGCGTTCGAGCGGCACAAAGATGACGCCATCGTCGTCGCCAAGTACGAAGTCGTCGGGTGTAACGATGTGCTGGCCGAAAGTGGCGGACAAGATCTCCGGGTCATCCCCCGTATCAAGGCGTTGGGGGCCGGTGGGCAACGCGCCGAGGCTGAACAGAGGCAAGCGGATAGTTCGGAGCTCGGATGAGTCGCGATGCAGGCCCCAGATCACTATGCCCGACAACCCAGCCCCACTCGCCTCCAAAGTGATCAGATCTCCCACGCAGGCTTCGTCGAGCCTGCCGCCATTGTCGACCACCAGGACGTCGCCAGGATTCGAGCGTTCGATTGCCTCCAGGAATACGTGGACGCTGCCGAAGTGCCGTGCCGGAGAGACGCGCCCCACCAAGTGCGTGTCGCTCCATAGCGGCCGGATGTCCGCGGGCGCGCAGCGAACCGGAATGCCGAGACGCATGCAAGCATCGGCGACATGCGGTGTGGTGAGATCGAGATACGTGCGTCGAAGCTGAACAGGTTCCATCAGTCAAGCCTCCTTGGCATGGTCGTGTTGAGTGAGGCCGCGAAGATCGCGGAGCAGGTGATTGACTCTGTTTGTCATCGCAAGGGAATATCTCCAGCCGCGACCGATCCGGAGCGGCTGGAGTGCACTCAACAACTCTGTTGGGGATTCGAGGACGGCGAGCTCGGCATCGCCTTCCCATACCGCGCCGGCTTGCACGTTCTCGGCCTGAAGCCGAACCAGTTCGAAGACGGCGGGTCGATCAAGCTGGCCTTCGAACATCGACGGAAAGTGGCGAAGGGCGACGATTGGCCGGCTGCCAAAAGTAACCGCCGTCTCGTCGGCGCAGGTTTTCAGTGTGACATGGCCTTCAGCAACGCGGCGATCCTTCACAGCGACCGTCCCGGCAAATACGCCTCCAGGCTGGAGGCCCGGCGAGGCGATTGAGGTTACCCCCATGGAGCGTGTGACCCACACCGAACCGAGCTTCTTCGGATAGCCGAGTGCCCAACCTCGTGCCAGTGAGGTGTCCTGGTCAACCACGATATAGGGGCAGTATTGCATCAGCTTGCCTTCGTATTGCACACTGGCCAGAACAATGCACTCGCGATACTGGGCTCGCACGGGATCGAGCAACTCAGCCCTTGCGTCGGTGCAGGCCTGCCAGTCGACGAAGGAGACCGTGACAAGGCCTCGTTCGCCAGGATGCAGGCTGAGCCCGGGCGGGAGCAGTGCTTCGACGGCGGCGGGATCTGCCCAGTACTCGATCGTGGTGAAGTCGGCTGCGTAGTGCCAGGGCGGATACGGGGCAATGCTGGCATTGCCGTCGTACGAGAACGGACCCATGAAACCTTGAGCGGTGGCGAATCGTGTCATGTGATAAGCGGTAAGTTGCCTGGCAGGCCTGCTGTTCGTGGTAGGGAAATGATCGGTTTGACGTAGGTGACACAGGCGTCGGTCAAATGGCAGTGTTGCCGTCGAAATATGTGAAAGCAGCGCCTCTGGCCTGGATTCGGTCAATGCGTAACGCAAGGTGGATCGAGCCAGACCGACCGATCTGGCTGGTATGTTGAAGGAAGGCTGCTACGGCGCCGTTGCCGCTGATGCACACCGATTCCTGGTTGACGACGCACGAGGGCGCAAATGCCCGAACCTCAACCCGGCTCTGGCCGTTGCATTCTCCAAAGATGACGACGCCCGTTGCTCTCGCTGTCAGACTCTGCTCTAGCATCATCTGAAAGTCGGGATGCACGGCTAAGACGGCGTCCGCATCGTCGAGTTGCGCAATAATCCACCGGGCGCCGACGTCGACCATGGCCGGACTGTATTTGCGGCAGGTTCTTGCACCCAGAACGCATTCCAGGTCATCCACCTGGCGTTGATCAAGCGGCGTAATCGCGGGCTCAGGCATGTCGAAGGAAATGGATTCGATTGCGGTGGGCGTATATTCAGTGTTGCTCGATATTGCGCACAAGATCGCCGTCCAGTGCAATCGCGCCTGCCTTGGCCAGCGCTAGCAGCACCTCGTCAAGCGTGTCGGTCAAGGTCTGCTGGCTGCGATAGAGCATGTGGAGGCGCTGCAGCAGCGGGGTCTGCGCCATCCACGCAAGCAGCGTTTCATGCCGAATGCTCTGCTGCTCGAGCAGCTTGAATTTCACCAGCACCTTGAGCGCATGCATCCCATTTCGCATCGGATCGGCACGTAGGTACGCAAGCCGACTGGCGGCGCGCTCGAGCGCGCCATCCACGGCCGAGAAAGGCCGGCCATGCCCTGGGATCACCAGCCGCACCTCAAGGTTTCCGATCTGCTCCAGCACCGCCTGCTGCTCCGCGAAGCCGCTCTCGCCATCGAGTTCGGGGAAGATCACGCCAAAGCCGTTTTCCCATAGCGCATCGCCGGAAATAAGCAGGCGCTCTTGCGGTGCATAGAGCATCACAGCGTCATTATCGTGTCCCGGCGCAGCGAGGACTTGCCAGTACATGCCGCCCATCCGCAGTACGTCGCCATCTCGAAGCACGTCGTCATAGGTGAAGCGCTCGCATTGCTGGCCGGTAGACAGATAGCTCAGGGCTTCGACATCCCATGTGGAGACGGCATCAGCAGATGCAGCGGGGATGTAGGTGCGAGGACGCCAACGGCGCTGGATTGCGGCATTGCCGCCACAATGGTCAGAATGCAGATGCGTATTGATGAGTCGGCGCAGTGGCTGGTGCGCAAGCTGGCGCTCGAGGAGGGCTATGGTTTGCTCGGCATGGCTCAGGTACCCTGAGTCGACCAGGACGGTGTCATCGCCATCGACGAACAGGATGCTGTTCGACGATAGCCAGCCGCGCTCAAATACATGCATGGCGGTGGGCATGTTCGCCGTGTGCTCTGGTTTGGTGACAGTGTTCATCTCGGGAGGGCGACGTCTTGTGCAGCGAGCGGGCCCTTCGCCAGCGCGAGTTCAGCGCGCTGGCCAACAAGGCTCTGTGCTGGGTAACCGAGACAGTTTCATCGCTCATCCCATAGCTGTACATTGTCTGAAAGGACATAATCTGTGCGACTTACGACAGCCTGTCCTGAGACGGTGGCTTACGGAGCGGCCACCCTGCTCGGCGGGCCTGAGCAGGTGCACGCGTGGGCAGCCTGGAGGATCGACGATTAGCGACGTGCGGCGCCGAACTCGGGACTTGCCGCGTCTTGATATTCTGGACGGTCGAACAGCGTCGGATCGTCGAGAAATGCCTGGGACCATTCGACGGTATCGCTGCCCCAAAACAAACGCCCGCGTATCGCCAGAGTGGGGACGCCGAAAACCCCTAGGGAGGCGGCCCGATCCGTGTTGCTTTGCAACTGCTGCTTGACTTCGGGAGCGCTTGCACGGCCTAGCGCATCTTTGACGCTTAGATGTGCAGCGAAGGCGTCGAACTCGAACTCGGGATCGCGTCCCTCGCCGTAGACAAAGTCGAAGGCATCGCCTAGCGCGCCTTCGTCAGCATTGATCGCTATGAGCAACCTCTGTGCGTGCAGCGAGTTGAAAGGGTGCCTTCGCGGCATCCTGAACGGGATGTTCAACTGGCTCGCCCGCCAAACACAATACTGATATGTGTAAAGGCGCTTCGGCGGTACTTCTGCCGGTCCTTTTGTATCCCAGTGCTTGAGCAGGCCAGCGAAAAGTATGGGGACGGGCTGAAGCTCAATGCGTCCGCGCAGGGCTTTCAGCGTGTGGTAGTGCAGATACCCGAACGGAGAGATGACGTCGAAGTACCAGTCGGCTTTTTCCACGGCTTCAATCCTCATTGTCGTATCCGCTAGGGCGGATCATCGTATTGCAAAGGCTGGCATGGCTAGCGCAGTCGCTGGGGCTCTGCCACAAGGCATACCGCTGACAGCCTTATGAATTCCACTCCCGTATCACTGAACACTAGGGTAATTCCGCATCCCGCGCTGTCATTGTAATGACAGGTGACCGCCCACGGATAACCTAAGCTGACGCCGGACAGCAAATGAGGGGTTGCTCTCAAGGGCGCTCAAGAGAGCAATCAATCAGCGAGGTACCGCATACCGCGTGCTGTAGATGCGTACATCAATGGCGTGATGCACCAAGCCGGAATCGACGATAGCGCTCCTTCGGAGTTCAACGTTGGAAGGGGTATGGCGTGCTGCGTTGAAGATGTATGGAGGACGAAAGCATTGGTGCAAGCAGCATCAGGAGACAAGCAATGCGTCATATCGATATTCACATGCTGGCTGACGAGGCTCGCTTCAACCGGTTTCACGGGCTCGTACTATTCTGGTGCGCGTTGATCATCGTCTTCGATGGCTATGACCTCGCGGTAGCGGGAATCGCGCTGCCGTCAATCATGAAGGACATGGGTGTCAACTCGACGAGTGCCGGGTTCATGGTTAGCTCAGCGCTGTTCGGGATGATGGTTGGTGCCATCTTTCTTGGTACGGTAGCTGACAGGATTGGCCGACGCCGGGCCATCGCCATATGCGTTGGACTCTTTAGTGTGTTCACTGCGTTGGCCGGCTTCACCAGCGATCCGGTGACGTTCGGCGTTACCAGGTTTCTCGCCGGCCTCGGGATCGGGGGCGTGATGCCTAACGTGGTTGCGCAGATGACGGAATATTCGCCAAAGCGGATTCGCAGCACCATGGTTACGCTGATGTTCAGCGGCTATGCGGTGGGAGGCATGCTGGCCGCTGTCCTCGGCAAAGGTCTGATCGAGACATACGGCTGGCAGTCCGTCTTCCTTGCAGCGGGCGTGCCGGTGCTGCTGGTCCCGCTCATCCTGAAGTCGCTGCCCGAATCGATGCCGTTCCTGATCAAGGCGGGCCGCACTGAAGAACTAAAGAAGACTGTTTCAAAGCTGGAGCCGAGTTACCAACCGCAAGCGGATGATCACATCGCGCTGCATGCCGCGGACAACACCGGCGAGGCGCCGATTCGCCAATTGTTTCGTGAGGGGCGTGGCTTCAGTACCGTCATGTTCTGGGTTGTCTTTTTCATGTGCTTGTTCATGGCCTACGCGCTGAGTTCATGGCTGACTAAGCTGATGGCCACAGCAGGCTACAGTCTGGGCTCCGCGTTGACCTTTGTCCTGGTGTTGAACTTTGGGGCGATCGTCGGGGCGATCGGAGGGGGCTGGCTGGCTGACCGCTTCCATATCAAACATGTGCTCGTGGGGTTCTTTGCGCTGGCGGCTGTGTCGATCTACTTGCTCGGCTATGGTGTACCTACGGCGGCGCTATATTTCGTCGTCGGTATGGCCGGTGCGACAACCATCGGCACGCAGATTCTGGCCTACGCCTATGTCGGTCAGTTCTACCCTATGACCGTTCGCTCCACCGGAATCGGCTGGGCCTCGGGTGTCGGGCGCAGTGGCGCGATTCTCGCTCCCATCTTGATCGGCATCCTGGTGGGTAGGAATCTGCCTTTGCAGCAAAACTTCATTGTGATTGCCATTCCCGCGGTGATTGCGTTGGTCGCCATCGCCATGGTCAACCATCGGCGCTCCGCCTTCGTGCATGAGGAGCGGATCGGCGCGGTGACGTCGGGCCGTCCGGCGGTTGGCACGGTAGCGGGGACCCTGCACCGCTGAGGTCATATTCAGGGGTGAGGCGCAGCTTCATTGGCCCTTTACCGGATTAGCGGCGAGCCCGGCATCAAGCAAGGCTCGCCGCGCGCTGCACCGGCGGGGCTCATAGAGCCTGTCTGTGAACCCGTGGCGTGAGACCGGGGATCGAGCGTTGGCCTGCGCCAAGTCCGGAACAAACCAGGCCCCCCACGATGGCCGCCATGCCGAGCGCATGGTAACGATGGAGATGCTCCCCTAGGAATAGTGCCGACAGCACGACGCCAAACATTGGCGCAAGGTGCACACACAAGCCCGCTTTCGCAGGGCCGAAATGTTGCACGGCCCGCATATACAGGAAATAGGCGAGCGCCGACGCAAAGATCCCCACATAGGCCACCGCCGCAAAAGCCTTCGCTCCCCATGCCGGCGCGGAGTACGCGCCGTGTTCCATCACGGCAAAGGGAAGCAGAGCCAGCAGCGCCAACGCGATTTGGACACCCATCAGGCCAAGGCGATCCAGATCGGCCGGGAGTTGGCGCAGCCAGAGTGTGTACACGGCCCAGCATGCCGCCGCACCCAGGACGATAGCGTCACCCGCGTTGAACGTGATGCTCTGCCACCGCGACCAATGCCCTTGAAGGACCAGGATCAGGACGCCGATGAAAGAGAGAATCAGCGCTGCGCCCTGGTTCCAGTTCAAGCGCTGCCGATAGAACGTCGCCCCGAACAGCACGATCAGCAATGGGGCTAGCGAATTGAGCAGCAGGGCATTGCTGGCGGTCGTGGTCTGCAGGCCGCAATACAGCAGCGAGTTGTACGCCGCGATTCCCATGAGCGACGTGCCCAGTACCATCCACCGATGTTCCCAATAGCGCCGCCAGTCGCGACGCATCGCGCCAAGGGCGAACGGAAGCAGGCAAGCAAAGGCAATGACCCAACGCCCGAGTGAGAGTGTCATCGGCGTCAGTTCGTTGCGAACGGCTCGCCCAACGACGAAGTTGCCTGCCCACAGCAAGGGCGGCAGCAGTAGCGTCAACCATGCGACGAAGGGCGCGGGTTTAGAGGTAGGGAGACATGTCATGGGTAAAGCTCGAAATCGAAGTGATATGGGGGATTGTGTTTACTCGCATCGAGGGAAACAATACGGCTTGATTGCAATCTTATTTACGTCATGCGTAAGAATCTGGACGGCGGCGTCTTCCACGCCATGCGCGCTTATGTCTGCGTTGTCGACGCGGGCAGCTTTTCCATGGCTGCTGAGCAGCTCGGGCTGACTACCGCGCAGGTTTCGCGGTTAGTTGGGGAACTGGAAAAGCGGCTGAACGCCAAGTTGCTGCATCGCACAACCCGGCAGCGCTCCTTGACCGACATTGGCGCGGATTACCTGGAGCGCTGCCGCGAAGTGCTGGCGTTGGTAGCCGAGGCGGAAGCGCAGGCATCCGGCACCGCGATCGTTCCGAGCGGGTGCCTGCGGCTGCAATGTATGTTCAGCTTCGGTCAGCACTACGTCGCGCCGCTGCTGCCGGAATTCTTCCGGCGCTACCCGGGGATTCAGGTCGAATACAGCACGTCGCAGTACCTGCCTAACCTGCTGGCACGGGGCACGGACGTAAGCCTGTACGTGGCGGAGAAATTGCCGGACTCCGGGCTTGTATCGCGGCGCCTGGGAACAACCTTCTCGGTGCTCTGTGCGTCGCCGGCCTACCTGTCGGAACATGGCACGCCCAAGACACCGGCTGACCTTGCCCGTCATCCCTGTCTGCAAGCGGTCAATCCGTCGGTCAGTCCAATATGGACCCTTGCTGCACCAGACAAGCAAGACTACGAACTGGTGCCTGAAGGGCCATGCGTCGCCGATACGCCCGATGTCTTGCGCGCCGTCGCGGAAGCTGGCATGGGCATCGCGCTGCTTCCGCTATTCAGCGTGATTGACGCGATACGGTCGGGTCGCTTGAAGCGCATACTCGCGCCGTGGCGCTCGCCTGACATCGGCGTGTTCGCCTTGATGCCTTCGAGGCATTACATGGATGCGAAAACTCGCGCCTGGCTCGACTTTATCGATGAGCGAATTGCACCCGCAATCGAGCAGGACGCACGCTTTATTGACGGCAAGCGCCGCTAGCTCCGGCATGCGGACGACGGGTACAGGCCAGTGCATGGCAGCGAGACCGCCGACTCGTCGGTCGCGCGGCGTTCGCTGCGATCGTGCAGATTACCAGGCGTGTTGGTGGTCGTTTGGAAATGAGCCGTCCTTGACGGCCGCGACGTATGCGGAGAAGGCCCCGTGCACATCATCCGCGCCACGCATGAAGTTCCGAACAAACTTCGCCATGCGCCCGAGATTTATCCCGAGCATATCGTGCATGACCAGCACTTGCCCCGCCGTAGCACTACCCGCGCCAATACCGATGGTTGCGCAGGTAGTCATCTCATTGGTGATGCCTTTTGCGAGTTGGCCGGGAATCATCTCCAGCACCATCATCAATGCGCCGGCGGACTTGAGCGCGGCTGCGTCGCGCCGGATTTCGAGTGCGGCATTCTCCTGACGGCCCTGCACCCGATAGCCGCCCAGTGCCGAGACCGTTTGCGGCGTGAGGCCCAGGTGAGCGCAAACGGGAATCCCACGCTCAACCAGAAATGCCACGGCCTCGACTGTCCAGCCGCCGCCTTCGAGCTTGACCATGTTTGCGCCGGCCTGCATAAGTTGTATCGCCGATGCGATCGCCTGCTCGCGCGACTGCTGGTAGGAGCCGAAAGGGAGATCCGCGATAATCAGCGCATTGCCTTCTGACCGTGCCAGGCCTTGCGACACGCAGTGAGTGTGATATCGCATCTCTTCCAACGAAACACCAACTGTGGTCGTCTTGCCCTGGCACACCATGCCCAGGGAGTCACCGACCATGATGCAATCCACCCCGGCGGCATCCGCAACCGCTGCAAACGTCGCGTCGTAAGCGGTGAGCGCTGCAATCTTCTCACCCTGTGCCACCATTTCGGCAATCCGAGTGGTGGTGATCGGCTTGCGCTTGCGACCGAGCGAATGTCCGCTCACGCCGTAGGGCGCAGTAACCTGGTTTGCAGTCTCGATCTGGGGTGTGGGTTGGTTTGTGTTCACGTAGGTCGACCTATCGGAATACTGGTAGGGGAGGGCGCAAGGGTCGAGCGCCGACCGCTGCGAACCCTCTGGATGTCGGCCTGCTCAGGGCCGGAAGGCGGCGAGCCGCTCAACTGCCTCCTGGAGATTTTCCATCGAGTTGGCAGTAGAGAACCGAACGAACCGCGACGCGTCGGCGTTGCCGAAGTCCCGGCCCGGCGACATTGCGACATGGGTGCGTTTCATCGCCTCAAACGCGAAATCCCAGCTACTGGAGAGATCCCAGGCTTCGAGCCATGCCGAGCAATCGGCCCAGGCGTAGAACGCTCCGTCCGGTACTACCGGGACATTGAAGCCGATATTCTGCAGAGCCGGAATGAACCAATCGCGCCGCGCCTTGAACTCGGCCCGCCGCCGTTCATACTCCGCCAGACTTTCTGGCTCGAAGCAGGCGAGTGCCGCATGTTGCGAGACCGCGCTCGGACAGAGGAAGAAGTTCTGCGCCAATCGCTCGAGGACCGGCACCAGCGGCTCAGGAGCAACGATCCAGCCAAGTCGCCAACCCGTCATGCAAAAGTACTTCGAGAAGCTGTTAATGCTGATGACGTTGTCGTCGAACGCCAGGGCGGTCTGGCCGAAGTCGCTGTCGTGACTCAATCCCAGGTAAATTTCGTCCAGTAACGTAAAACCAGCGTTGGCTTGGACTGCGTCGTGGATACGCCTCAACTCCGCAGGATGAATGGAGGTACCGGTTGGGTTGGAGGGCGACGCAAGCAATACGCCACGTGTCTTCTCGCGCCAGTTTGCCCGTACTTTCTCCGCACTGAGTTGATAGCGCTCGGCAGCAGTCGTCGGCACGAGTACCGGGATCCCGTCGGCGCCGATGACGAAATGGCGATTGCATGGGTAGCATGGATCCGGCATCAGCACTTCATCACCGGGTTCGATCAGAGCCATGCAGACCAGTTGCAGGGCAGCCGAGGCCCCGGCGGTGACGACAATGCGCCGCGCTGGCACCTCGACGCCAAAACGCTCGCGATACCAGTTGCTGATGCGTTCGCGCAGAGGCTCAATACCAATGGCCGGCGTGTACTGGGTAACGCCGGCACGCACGGCACGTATGGCCGCTTCCTGAACCAGAGGCGGCGCTGTGAAGTCCGGCTCGCCGATGGTCAGATGGATCACTGGCTTGGCTCGGGCGGCCTCGGTAGAGGCCAATTGTGTAGCCGCCTTGGCTACCTCCATCACGTAGAACGGCTCGATGTCAGCAGCACGCTTCGAAATCTTCATCGAATATCTCCATCCGGGAACGCCCCGCTCTTGCGTGGCTCACTGAATCATTGCGAGCCAGGCGACGTAAATGCCACGGAGCAGTGGGGCGCTCCCGCCGGCAGGCGTGGGTCGAAAGGAGAATTCTCGTGACCTCGTGCGGACTGGACAATATGGCTTACAGAGAATGTGTTTTGTATCCTGCGTAAGAATTGAGGCGCTTTCCATCCGGTTGCGCCGCAAGACGGAACCGCTGCCATTGAATGCGTCTTTCAGGGTATCTCAGGCGAGATAGTGACCTTTGGACGGCGAATCGGTGCTCACATAACCTTCGGGAAAGGGGGGCGAGGTCCCTCTCAATCCCCCCGCGTGTGCAAATCTCCGCAGCGCGCCAAGGTCCAGAATTTGGATCGCCCCGTATTCCACCGCGATCAATTTGGCGTCAGCCAACTCGCGAAGCGCACGATTTGTGTTCTGCTGCGATAGTCCAGACAGACGTCTCAATTCCTCTTGGGATAAACCCAGGATCCTGTCGGTAGCTGGATAGAACTGCTGGTTGAACATCTCGGTGGGGTTGAACCACGGAACACGATCGGCCTTCCGTGCCTGTCTGTTCTTGCAGGCCCTTCGGGCGCAATGCCAAGCCGCTCCACTCGCTCGGCACAGTAGTGCTCTTAGAGAATTCATGATCGTAGCGCTACATCATATCGGACGGTTCACACCGCCAGATCAGCCCACGCTTACCCGCTTCCGAAACGCGACCATCCGTTCAACAATCATGCGCTGAAGCCTCTGCGCGCCCAAGGGCAACTCGCGGCCCCGCCGGCTGATGAGTTGGGCCTGGACCTTTTTCATCAGCTCGTGCTCGACTGGTATGGCCCTCAACACGCCGCGGGCCACCTCCTCATGAACGGCGAAGACCGGCAATAGCGTGACACCCATTCCACAACGTACGAAACTGGTCAGCCCGATAAGGTGGTCGGTTTCCAGCACGACCTTCAATTGCCTTTGCAGAACCGCTTCGAGCTGTTCAACGATCTTCCGACTTCCGAAACCCGAACGGGCCAAGGCAAAGGGTTGGGAGAACAGCGCATCAGGGGTCAATGACTCTTCTTTAGCCAAGGCATGTTCACTGGAAACAATGGCACACAGTGGCTGCTCGGTGGCCTGAATCTCCTTTAGTCTGGCCATGTGCACGTCAAGCCCGGGCCCGTAAGTCAGGCCGAGATGGACGTCGTCTTCCTCGAGCCATCCGAGAATGTCATTGACGCCTCCCAGTTTCAGCTTGATCCCCACGTCCGGATATATGCCGTTGAAGACCCGCAGGACGTGGCCCATCAGGTCATCGGTGAAACCGTGCACGGCGCCGATGGCGATGTTCCCTCCCGCGAGGCCCAACAGGGCGTCCAGCTTGGACGCAACGGCTTCTTCCCGGGAAAGCGATTCCCGGTAGTAATCGATGAGCAAGCGTCCGGCTTCTGTTGGTTTGGCGCCCCGCCGGTTGGTCTCGAGCAGCGGGGTCCGGGCCACTTTTTCCAGCGCAGCGAGTTGTCGGCTCACGGCGGATGGCGCCACGTCCAGGAAATCCGCCGCTGCGCGCACCCCGCCCAGTCGCACGGCTTCAAACAAGTACTGAAGTCGTCCCATTGACAGGCCGTTCATGCTCGTTCCCTCTAAATCAGCACCACACGCCATGTTGCCTCAAAGGCAACGATATTTTCATCTTAGCACCGTTGTTGTCTCCTTACGGCAAATCCATAATCAGGCAGAACAAGGATCGAGTGGACAGCCATGGGACGTATCACGTTTCGAAATGCGGGGCTTTTTGACAGCGCCGAAGGAAAGGTCATCGCGGGCACAACAGTGGTCGTGGAGGGCGACGTCATCGTCACCGTCACGCACAGCGACATACGTGTGGACGACAGCCAGATTCTTGACCTCAAAGGCCGAACATTACTACCCGGGTTGATCGACGCCCATGTGCATGTCACGGCAACCGTGCCGGACTTTTTTAAGCTGTCCCTCATGCCGCAATCGCTAATTGCAGCACAAAGCAAGAGCGTCCTCGAAGCGATGCTGCGCCGCGGCTATACGACGGTTCGCGATGCAGGTGGGGCAGATTCCGGTTTGGTGCAGGCAATTGAAGAGGGACATTTCATCGGCCCACGCTTATTCATCGCGGGCCAGGCGATCACGCAGACCGGTGGCCATGGCGACGTACGCCCCGCCTTTTCTAGCGGCATGCATTGCATATGCTGCGGTTCCGTCGGATTGTTGGGCGCTGTCGCTGACGGTGTTCCCGAAGTGCGACGAGCCGTCCGAGAGCAGATCCGGAATGGCGCGCACCATATCAAGGTGATGGCCGGTGGCGGGATATCGTCGCCCAACGACCCGCTGGAAGGCACACAGTTTTCGCTGGAAGAACTCACGGCCATCGTCGAGGAAGCCTCGGCTGCAAAAACCTACGTCATGGCACACGCTTATGCGCCAGAGGCGATTAAGCGGGCCGTCAGATGCGGTGTCCGTTCGATCGAGCATGGAAACCTGCTCGATGAAGAAAGCGCCGCCCTGATGGCCGAGTATGGTGTCTTTCTCGTTCCAACACTGGCGACCTACGCGGCGGTGGCCCGCTCCGGACGCGATCTCGGCTGGTCGACTGCCATGCTCGAGAAGACCGAGCGTGTCAAGGATCGCGGCATCCAGGCACTAAGCATTGCACGCAGGGCCGGCGTAAAGATCGGACTCGGGTCGGATCTGCTGGGTCAAATGCACGCATCGCAGCATGAGGAGTTGATGCTCCGCCAACAGGCAATGCCGCCTGCAGAGGTACTGCGCAGCGCAACTTTCATCAACGCAGAGTTGATGAATCAGTCCGGAAAGATCGGGGTCATCGCGCCTGGCGCGCGCGCAGACCTTTTGGTAATGGACGGTAATCCGGTCGACGACCTTTCCGCATTTCTAGACGAGAAAAACATGCTGATGGTGATGAAGGAGGGCAAGCCAGTTCTCAATCGACTCCAATGATGTAACAAAGCGACCAGCCACGCAGGCCGGTGACGCATGCAGGAAAACCAGGCAATCAAAGCCGCGCATAAGACGCGGACCTAATGGGTGTTGTGGAGAGTATCGTGTCATTCGTATCTTCAAGAATTGAAAGCTGGGCCTATTCCAGGTACCACCGTCGTCTACTTTTCATCGGTGGACTAGGCTATACCTTCGATGCGATGGACGCTGCAGTCTTGGCGTTCGTACTACCGGTGCTGCGTTCCCAATGGGGGCTCACAAGCGTGCAGACCGGTGTGCTAGGCAGCGCCACGTATATCGGCTTCTTCTTCGGGGCACTGGTCGCCGGAGCGCTTGGCGATATTTTCGGGCGACGACGCGTCATGATGTACGCACTTGCCATCTATTCGGCTGCATCGCTCGTGAGTGCGGTAACCACCTCATGGCCTGCTTTCCTGGGGGCGAGGATTGTGGCCGGGTTCGGTACGGGCGCGGAAAGCGTGATCATCGCACCGTATCTTGTCGAATTCGTTGCACGGCGCTATCGGGGTACGTTCGTCGGTGCACTGACAGGCTTCTTTTCGTTCGGATTCGTGGCTGCGGCCGCCCTCGGCTACCTGATCATCCCGGCCATAGAGCAAGGCTGGCGCGCCGTAATTGTCATCACCGCATTGCCGGTAATTATGCTGCTCTGGTGGCGCCGCGTCCTCGATGAATCCCCAAGGTGGCTCGAAAGCCGTGGCCGACATGACGACGCCCGTAAGGTCATTGAAAAGATCGAGGCAGAACTGCGGTCCGACGGACAAGCCTTGATTCCAGCCGGGAACGACATCGCCGCCCAGACAAACGAGCCACTAGCGAAACCATCTTTCCTGTCGAACTTTAGGGCACTGTGGTCCGGAAAACAGGCTCGTGTCACAGCTATGACGTGGATGATGTGGTTCTCGATCACATTCAGCTATTACCTGTTCTTCACCTGGATTCCAGGGCTGCTCGTGCAAAACGGTATGAGCATCACGCGTAGCTTTGGATACTCGTTTGTCATGTACCTTGCGCAGATTCCCGGGCTGTTTTCCGCGGCGTGGCTGAACGAGAAGATCGGGCGTCAGGCGACCATCGTTTGCTACATGGTGCTGGGCGGCATTGCCGCATTGTGCATGTCGGTCGCCCACACCAACGAGGCCATCATCCTGGCAGGGGCGTGTCTGTCATTTGCCATGAACGGCACCTACGCCGGTGTTTATGCGTACACCGCGGAGATTTTCCCGACCGCGATTCGAACGACGGGGGCTGGTGTCGCTTCCGCCATCGGGCGCGTGGGTGCGATCGCATCGCCCATCATTGTCGGCTATCTCTTCCCGGTCCTTGGTTTCAAGGGAGTGTTCGGACTGACTACCGGCATCTTGATGACGGGCGCGCTCTCAGTCTTCGTCCTGGGCCCAAGAACCAAAGGCTTGTCACTCGAAGCCATCGTGGCGAAGGAGCTGAGCTAATGAAGGCCGACACTCCTGATCTGCTTCGTTCCATCATTGTAGCCGGTACTGACCCAGAGCAACCCGTTGCGACATTCGCAGCGCTTAACCGAGCCCTCCAACAATCTGTGGGACACCAGCTTCTGACCATACTGACGTTCGACTCAATGATGACCATGGCTACCCGCTTGTACTCGAGCCGCCCGGACGCCTACCCTGCGGGCGTACGCAACGCCGTGGCGTCAGAACATTGGGCGAAATCCGTCATCCGCGATGGCCTGCCCTTTGTAGGGCATCAAGCGAGCGATCTAACCTCCGTGTTTGCCGAGCCTGAGAGGATGGCGGCCCTCGGCCTTGGCAGCGTTATCAACATGCCGGTTCGATGGCGAGGCGCAACGGTTGGTACCGTGAACGTGCTCGACGCGGAAGGACGTTATGCTGATGTCGACCTGGAGGATGTCCGAACAATGGCCCAGCTCATCCTGCCCGCGCTGATGGCTGTTTTAAGGTAGTTCGGTCAACGACGGCGAGGCGGCAGTATGGTGCCGCCTCAGATTCAGCCGTTCTGCCTCGCGGTGTGCACTGGTGAAGTGCCGAGGAAGCGAAAGCGGGTGGCATGTGGCACCCGCTTTCTCTACGTCATGCCGGGTTAGCGTCTAGGACATATCAGTAGCCCGGATCTCAAGCGTAACGCCTGCGCCGTGGCCCGCGGTCTCGAAATAAGTGAACCCCTGCCGGCTAGCGACTCTGCCGCGCATCTTGGGCTGAAGTCCCATGACGATCGCCTTTGCTTCCGCCTGGTCGCAGTCCGGTACCGAGAAGCCGAGGTGGAATACGCCCTCGCCATGGCTTTCCAGAAAGGCCCTCTGCGGTGAGGGGCCTTCCGGGGGCGCGCACAGTTGTATTTGCACGTTGGAAATATTCGCGTAGCGGTAGTGTAGCTTGAGGAAAGCCTCGGGACTGGGGACGTCAAGCTCGCCGAGATACATCTCCAAGGATGGAAACTCATGCCAGGGGCCGATCCCGATGGATTCATAGAATGCGACGGCTGCATCCATATCTCTGACAACGATGCAAACGTGATGAAGGGTGTGGAAGACGTCGTCCAGAGCCATGTGCGATCTCCATGTGCTTGAGGTGGGCCTTGCGAAGCCTGAAGCTGTTCCGCAGCCTGAGGGAGCTTTTACTTTGCTTGCGTAGGGACCAGAGCGTCTAGGTTTTATAGGGCCATCGTAGTGCGGATTTCTGCAGAACCGAAGACATGGTTGTTGGCTGCATCATTCGCGATTGACGAAACGTGGTTTCGGAAAAGACCGTTTGTCTGGCTGCGAAATCGCTGGCATTGTGGTTGGATCGGGAACCGCCCCGATTGACAGGTGAAACAACGTCGACGAAGCCCCTCTGGAGACCAGCGAGTATGCACGCCAACATGCCACAGCGTTTACGCTCCCTTCTTTTTGTTCCCGCTGACAGTGAGCGAAAACTTGCTGCTGCATTGAAATCCGGCGCAGATGGTCTGGTGTTCGACCTGGAGGATGCGGTGCCGGAACATGGCAAGGACGAAGCTCGTCGCAAACTCGTTGCATTTCTCGAGGAGAAACGCGAGTCCATGGACGCTGCCCTGTTGGTGCGTGTCAATGGGCTCGCGTCCGGCCATATTCTGCGGGATCTCGCGGCGGTTGTGCCGCACCGGCCGAATGCAATCGTGCTTCCGAAGTGCCGGAGCGTCGATGACGTGCATCGGCTTTGTGACTTCCTTGCTGCGTTCGAGTGTGCGCTGCTGAACGATGGGTGGGAAACAGCCATAGTCGCCATGGCTACCGAGTCGTCGGAGGGGGTATTTGGCTTGTCGTCTTATAGGAATGCGCCGATGCGCCTGCGGGCGTTGATGTGGGGTGTCGACGACCTTGCCGCCGACCTGGGGGCATTCTCGTCGCACGCCGGGCAGGAGTTGACGGCGCCGTTCTCCGTTGCGCGTACGATGTGCCTGCTTGCGGCCGCCCAGGCAGGTATCGATGCCATTGACGCCGTGAGTACAAGCCTGACCGACGGGGAGCAAATCGGGTGCGAAGCCGCCCAGGCCAAACGTGACGGCTTTACCGCGAAGGCCGCGGCTCATCCGTCCCATATCGCAGCCATCAATCGTGCCTTTGTGCCGCAAGAAGAGGAAATTCGCTGGGCACGGCAGGTCATCGAGGCATTCTCGGGGGTTGGCGCCTCAGGCGTTACGAGGCTGGGCGGCGCGATGATCGACCGTCCTCATCTTCGCCTGGCACACCGGATCTTGTGTCACGTCGAGGGCGAGGACTGATTCAGTTTTCGTGGGGGGGTAAGGTCGAAGGCTTCAAGTGCAACATCTCCTTCCGGGCTGCCGCCGGCTGCCTCGGCCACCTCGATCAGCTCGTCGATCAGTGCACGCGCGCAGCCCGGGAGTCCTTCGAGTTCTCGTACAATGACGGCCCGCTCACGGATCGCCCAGGCGTCGCTGAGCTCAAGAATTGCGAGCTTCATGGTGCGCCGGTGGCGCAGGGCGGCGGACAACGGCAGGACGCCGATGCCGACGCCGGTTTCGATCATACGACACATGGCCTCGAAGCTCCGGAGCTGGATTCGGATGGAGAGCCGTTTGCGTTGCTCCTGGACGATATCTGTCAGGAAGGCGTAGAGCGTGCTGCCTTCGTGAAGACTGACATGCTCATATTCCAGCGTGTCTGAAAGGCTGAGCTTGCCAATCCGTGTGAGCGGATGGTTAAGCGGCGTGGCAAGGACGAGCTTGTCGGTGCTGAAGTGAATGACCTCCAGACCTTCGCTGTTTACCGGGCCGGAGATGATCCCCAAGTCTGCGCTTCCGTCCAGAATGCCGCGAATGATGTCGCGTGTCAGCTTTTCCTGCAGGTCAACGGTAACGGCAGGTCGTTGGGCCAGATACCGAGCAAGGACCTCGGGCATGAATTCCGTCACCGCCGTAGTGTTGGCAAAGATGCGAATATGGCCAACGGAGTCCTTCGAGAACTCGGCAAATTCACTGCGCACGTGCTCGAACTGCCTTTCTATGATGCGGGCATGGCGGAGCAGTCGCTCCCCGGCGGGAGTGAGGGTCAGTCCTCGGCTTTCGCGATAGAACAGGCGTGTCCCGAGCTGGTCCTCAAGCGCTTTGAGGCGCGCGCTGGCCGCGGCGGGAGACAAGAACGCCTTGCGTGCGCCCTTGGACAGATTCTCTTCTTCGGCGATGCGGGCAAAGAGGCGAAGGTCCGCAAAATCGAAATGCATGTTGACTCCTTCACCGTCAACGAAAGTTGGAACGCGTGCCCGGGCCTCTGATGGGCCGTTGGCGGATACCGTCGTCAAGGGAGAGGGCGAGCGGATTGGCGCATTAGCCTGCGCGGACACAGGCTGTTATCGGCATCATAGCGCGAGCAGGTCGGTCGGACGCCGCATGCGGAATTGCGATGCTGGCTGCTGACCGTGCCAATGCAATGACAATGTCCAGGGTAGGCTGCGCCCCTATAGTGTCCGCTTGTGCAGAGAATGTCTTGAGCGAACTATGGGAGGTTTTTGCGGATTCCTGCATAGCCTGCGCCGCAGTAGTTCTGCGTGCACGTGGCCGTCCCCCGCGGGAAATAAAAGTTATCGTCCGCGACGGAGAGCAGTGTTACGTTGAGGGCAAAGTTGTGACGGGTGATAGGTAGGCGCAGACAAAGCGGCAGAGAATCGGAAGTCTCATGCTGAACAAGTCTAACCGGTCACCGGAATTGCTTTCGTGCTACGTGGAGCATTGCCGGATTGTAGCGTCGAAGTGTGGAGCAAGCTGCCAGAGTCCCGATTCCGCGCGCTACGATGCGCGATGTGCCGAGCGGTATTGCAGGGGAGTGAGAAGCGTGGCCGCCTTGAACTGCCGAGAGAATGCGCTGTGATCGGCATAGCCGGTTTCAGCCGCGATATCCGTGATGCTGGCATCCGTGGTCTCTAGCAAGCGGCAGGCCCGATCGAGGCGCATGCGCATCATGATCTGCTTGGGCGTAAGCCCGAACACCTCCCGGCACAGACGCTCCAGGGTGTCGAGCGACAATTGCACGTCGCGGGCGATTTCGCTGATCCGGAGGTTCGGTTGCGCTGGCTCTTCCAGGCGCTTCAGGAACTGCAGCAGGCGTCTGTAGCTGGCGTGCTTCTCGTCTGGCCGGGGAAGAATGCGTGAGATACCCAGCAGACCTGCGACTTGGCCGTCGGCATCTCTGACCGGAAACTTCGAGCTGAGGCACCATTGACGATGCCCATCGGCGGAAAAGAACAGGCGTAGCACATCGGTAATCGGCTCGCCGCTGCGAATGACGCTCAGGTCTTGCATCAGCGTGCTTGAGCCGGTCACTTCAAATAGCTCATCGGCTGTCTTGCCGATCACGTCTGCCTTGCTTACCAGCGCACTGCGTTCCACTAGCGTGGAGTTAACCAGTAGGTAGCGCGCCTCCCGGTCCTTGACATAGAAAAGGACGTTTGGCAGCCGGTCAAATACCTGCTCCATCAGTGCAAGATCCAATACCAGGTCGATCCCATGCAGAAGATTCTTGGTGTCGAGCATATGTTGTTCGCATGAGGCAGGCGTACGCGGCGCCCGGGGCGTTCGCGAAAGCCTGGATGACTTTCTTCCGTTCAGCGGCTCTTGCTAGCCGCATTCACAATACCGCCGTCTGGCGTGCTGCGGGGGTAACCTGCGGAGTTTTAGGGGGATGTTATCACGCTGCATATCTCAGTCGTTACTTGGCCGGGAAAACGGCGCAGGCAGAGCCAGATTGCCGCGAGCTGTGCAGGATTCCGCTTCTTTGGGCGGGCCGGCATACAAGACTGGCGGCTCGCGCCGCCACAAAATCCCTGTCAACGCATCTGGTGTTGCAGCGCGGCTGCTGCGGATGATGTGCGGAAATCCGACGCACGGATGGGCAGCGCCCTCCGACTCGGGTCAACTGGCTGAATACGGAGATTCCAGACGTGAATGTTACCCCCTTTCAAAGCGAGCCTTTCGATACTTACACGACCGAGGCGTCGCTCAGTGCCATGCGCACCGCGCTCGACAAGGTTCGTGCGCAACTTGGCAAGACCTACCCGCTGATCATTGCCGGCAAGAAAGTCGAGACGGAGGCCAAGCTCACCTCGACCAACCCCTCGCGGCCCAGCGAGGTCGTCGGGCACACCAGCAAGGCAGGCCTCGACCATGCCGAGCAGGCCATCGAGGCTGCCTGGACCGCCTTTGAGAGCTGGAAGCGCTGGACCCAGGAGGACCGCTCGCGTCTATGCCTGAAGGCCGCTCAGATCATGCGCGGCCGTAAGCATGAGCTGGAGGCATGGCTAGTGCACGAGATCGGCAAGAATTACGTCGAAGCCAGTGCGGAAGTCGCCGAGATGGTCGATTTCACCGAGTACTATGCCCGCCAGGCGCTTCGCTTTGTCGACGGCGTCGGCCACCTGAATGCCTATCCCGGCGAGGAGAACAAGAGCTTCTACATCCCGCTGGGCGTCGGCGTCGCCATCGCGCCGTGGAACTTCCCCATGGCGCTGATGACCGGCATGCTGATGGGTGCCATCGTTGTTGGCAATACCGTCATCTGCAAGCCGGCCGAAGACACCATTGTTTCGCTCTCCAAGGTGTTCGAGATCTTCGAGGAAGCGGGCTTTCCTCCTGGCGTCATCAACTACCTGCCGGGCACGGGCCGCGAGATCGGCGCGTACCTTGTCGATCATCCGAAGACCCGCTTTATCAACTTCACCGGCAGCCTGAAGACCGGCATTGCGATCAACGAGTCGGCGGCCAAGCTGCGCGATGGCCAGAAGTGGATCAAGCGTGTGTTCCTCGAACTCGGTGGCAAGGACGCGATCCTGGTGGACGAGACCGCCGACCTCGATGCTGCCGCACTGGGCGTGATCCAGAGCGCGTTCGGCTATTCCGGCCAGAAGTGCTCGGCGTGCTCGCGGCTGGTCGTGGTCGATTCCGTCTACGATGAGCTTATGGCAAAGGTCGTTGCGCGCGCCGAAGAACTGCGCGTGGGTGCTGCCGACACGAACCCGGATTTCGGCCCTGTGTGCAATGCGGCACAAGCAGAAAAGGTTGCGGAGTACATCGAGATTGGCAAGGGCGAAGGCAAGCTGCTGGCCGGCGGCAAGCGGCTGGAGGGGGAGGGCTATTTCTTCGCTCCGACCATCTTCGGCGATGTCGCGCAGGACGCCCGCATCTTCCAGGAGGAGGTCTTCGGCCCCTTCCTGGCAGTGACACGCGTTGCGAACTTCGAAGAAGGCCTGAAGGCGGTCAACAACACTGTCTATGGGCTGACGGGCGCCCTCTATTCGCGCGATCGCACTCGCATTGAGCAGGCTCGCCGCGAGTTCCATGTAGGCAACCTGTACTTCAACCGCAAGTGCACCGGCGCCTTGGCGGGCGTCCAACCGTTCGGCGGCTTCAACCTGAGCGGTACGGACACCAAGACGGGTGGGCCCGATTACCTGCTGCAGTTCCTGCAAATGAAGGCGGTCGCCGAGCGCTTCTGACAAGTATTAGCGTAGAAACAAAAGGTGCGTCCGCGGGCGCACCTTTTTTCTTTTGGGTTGCAGCGACAGTCTGGATGAACACTCCGTGGGCATGCCCGATAAGTCTTCAAAGGACGCAACGCGGTTGGCGCAGGCCCCCTCCTTTGCTGCCATTCATATCGGGTGCTCAGACCCAAATTTGAGCACGTACGGTGCGCGGCGGCACGATGGCCTTGCAGCGTCCGTGTGTTAGCACCGATACCGCGCCGCTGCCGCACTGATCATGTGCCGCAAGACCCATAGTTGTGCGTAATAGGTAATAACCCCTAAGCGGATACCCCAATGTTTATGCGGGTTGCGCGCAGATCGTTATGCAGAAAGCCGCAAATCTTGCTCTGGCTGAATGCAAGCGGCCAGGCGCGATAGCTAGCAGAATTTCGCTCACCAAAGCTGTTGTCAAAACGACGGCTTCGGAACACAAGGCTGGCGATCTGCCGAGAGGGGGATGGCCAAAGCGCGGTCCATGCATGGCGAACGCTATTGCATGAAGACCCGCAAGTGAACGTACCAAGTGAGGGACGAGATGAGCAAGAAGCTGCTATCGGCTAGCGTTTGCGCGGCCGGACTGATTTTTGGGGTGAGCAATCCGGTCTGGGCGGATCTGCTGATTGGTGTTGCAGGACCGATGACTGGCCCGTATGCGTCGGGCGGGGAACAGATGCGCAACGGCGCGGAACTCGCAATTGCCGACATCAATGCCAAGGGTGGCGTCCTGGGCCAGAAGCTGAAGCTGGTCGTCGGCGATGACGTGTGCGATCCGAAGCAGGCAGTTTCTGTGGCGAACACTCTCGTTAACAAGGGCGTGGTGTTCGTCGACGGACATTATTGTTCGAGCTCCACCATCCCCGCCTCGGAGGTCTACAACGACGCAGGCATTCCGATGGCGACCATCTCAACCAGCCCCAAGGTCACGGACCGCGGGTTTGCCAACATTGTCCGCGTGACGGGCCGGGACGATCAGCAGGGCAATGTCGCCGCCACCTATCTCGCAAAGCACTTCAGCGGGAAGAAGATCGCCGTGGTCGACGACAAGAGTGCCTATGGCAAGGGGCTGGCAGATGAAGTCGCGAAGGGCCTTGCCGATCAGAAGGCCAAGGTGGCGCTGCGCGAGTCGATCACAGCGGGCGAGAAGGACTACAACGTGCTGGTGAGCAAGCTCAAGGCGTCCGGCATCGAAGTGCTGGCGTACGGCGGCTACTACACCGAACTCGGGCTGATCCTGCGCCAGGCGGCCCAAGCCGGGCTGAAGCTCGCCGTCATGGGTGGCGATACCCTGACTAACACGGAGCTATTGTCCGCAGCGGGTTCCGCGGTCAACGGCGTGTTGTTCACATTCGGCCCGGATCCGCGCAAGAATGCCGAAGCCAGCGATGTGGTGGAGCGTTTCCGCAAGGCCAAGATTGAGCCGGAAGGCTACACGCTGTACTCCTACGCCACGATCCAGCTCTTTGCGCAGGCAGCCGAGCGTGCGCGCAGCGCCAAGCCGGAGGCCGTCCAGAAGGCCCTGCGCAGCGGCGCGTACTCGACGGTGGTCGGCCCGGTGAGCTTCGACAGCAAGGGCGACCTCACCAAGCCGGGCTATGTGGTCTATCGCTGGAGCGGAAACCAGTACGGCTACGCAAACTAAGGGGATGCAGCACCTCGGGACGACCGAGTTGCTGCCATTTGCTTTGGAATGGCAGCGTCCTGCGTGGCGCTGCACAGGTTGCGATAGCGGTTGTTGGAGTCCATTTCATGTATCTCGCATTACAGCAGCTCATCAACGGCATGACCCTGGGTGCCGTCTATGGTCTCATCGCCATCGGCTATACCATGGTGTACGGCATCATCGGCATGATCAACTTTGCCCATGGCGAGGTGTTCATGATCAGCGCCTTCATTGCCATCTCCGGCTTCACCCTGATGACGGCGCTCGGCGTGACTTCGGTCCCCCTTGCGCTGGTCGTGGTGTTGTTCCTCACGATCTTGTTCACCTCCGCATACGGATGGGCGGTAGAGCGGGTGGCCTATCGCCCCTTGCGCGGCGCGTCGCGCCTCGCTCCGCTGATCTCGGCGATCGGCGTTTCGATCTTTCTGCAGAACTTCGTCCAGCTTAGCCAGGGTGCTCGCGTAAAGGCGCTGGCGCCGGTCATTACGGGCGGGATCGAACTGGCGAGCAATGGTGATTCGACCGTCTACCTGTCCTACGTCCAGATCCTGATCGTCGTGGCGACGTTCCTGTTGATGGGGGGCTTCACTTGGCTAATCACGCGAACGTCCTTTGGCCGTCAGCAGCGTGCATGCGAGCAGGACAGGACCATGACTGGCTTCCTCGGCATCAATGTTGCCCGCACAATCTCCCTGACCTTCATGCTCGGCGCCGGCCTTGCGGCGATCGCCGGGACCATGGTGACGTTGTACTACGGCGTCGTGGATTTCAGCATCGGCTTTCTGGTAGGCGTGAAGGCATTCACCGCGGCCGTACTCGGTGGCATCGGCTCGCTTCCCGGTGCGATGCTGGGGGGGCTCCTGATCGGCCTGATCGAGTCGTTCTGGGGGAGCTACTTCTCGGCGGAGTACAAGGACGTTGCAACCTTTGTCATCTTGATTCTGGTGTTGGTCGTGCGGCCTTGTGGACTGCTTGGCCGACCGGAAGTGGAGAAAGTCTGATGAGCACACTTCATGTTTCCGGATCCCGCGGTATCCGATCACGGCTGGGAGATGCCGTCAGGGTTGCGCTGGTCGGCGCTGTCCTGGGTATCCCGCTAATTGGCCTTACCACGACCGACGCGGGTGGGAAGTTACAGTTGCAGACCCGCTGGGATGCACTGGCCATCTCCGTCGGCATCGTATTCATTGCGCGCTTCCTGCAAACGCTCGTTCTTGAACGCCTGCACCTTCGCAAGGCGATGAAGGCGCCAGCATTGCCGAAGCTTCGTGAACCGCTGCCGCTCACCAAAGCGGCCGGCTGGATTGCGCTTGGCGTCGCCGTGGCTTTGCCGATCGTGTTTTCGGGTAACCGCTATCTTGTCGATATCGCGACCACAGTGCTGATCTATGTGATGCTCGGCTGGGGCCTGAATGTCGTCGTCGGCCTTGCCGGGCTGCTGGATCTTGGTTACGTGGCCTTCTACGCCATCGGCGCGTACAGCTACGCGCTGCTGTCCATCGGGTTCGGTTTGTCGTTCTGGGTCTGTCTTCCGCTTGCCGGCCTGTTCGCGGCAATTTTCGGGATCCTGCTGGGTTATCCGACGTTGCGTCTGCGCGGTGACTACCTGGCCATCGTGACGCTCGGTTTTGGCGAGATCATCCGTCTGGTGATACTCAACTGGGCTGATCTGACTGGCGGCCCGAACGGAATCTCTTCCATTCCGCGGCCCACCTTCTTCGGTTTGCCGTTCAGCAGATCCGGGGATACGCCGACGTTCTCCAGTGTCTTCGGGCTGGAGTACTCGAGCGATCATCGCGTGATCTTTCTGTACTACCTGATCTTTGCGCTCGCTTTGCTGACCAATGTGCTGGTCCTTCGCTTGCGCCGCTTGCCGGTTGGTCGGGCTTGGGAGGCTATGCGCGAAGACGAGATTGCGTGCAAGGCATTGGGTATCAATGTCACCAATGTGAAGCTCTCGGCGTTTGCCCTGGGCGCCATGCTGGGCGGATTCGCGGGCGTGTTCTTCGCGGCACGCCAGGGCTTTATCTCGCCGGAGAGCTTCACTTTTGGCGAAAGCGCGACGGTCCTGGCCATCGTCGTCCTCGGCGGCATGGGCAGTCAGTTGGGCGTTGTGCTGGCTGCGCTGGTGCTGGTGCTCTTGCCTGAGCTTGGCCGCGACTTTGCCGAGTACCGGATGCTGCTGTTCGGTGCAGCCATGGTTCTCATCATGGTCTGGCGTCCGGGCGGTCTGATGTCTGTCCGGGAGCCGACACTGACGCTGAAGCACTATTTGCGCAAACGGGCCGCATCCAACCGTGCCATTCCGGTGACCGGTGCAACCATGGTGGAGAACGGTCGATGAGACGAACGCTAATCACCGTAGACGGACTGGAAATGCGCTTTGGCGGCATCAAGGCGATCGAAGGACTGTCACTGACGGTCGGTGAGGGCCAGATTACCTCCGTCATTGGCCCCAATGGCGCTGGCAAGACGACGTTGTTTAATTGCCTGACGGGGTTCTACAAGCCAACGGCCGGTTCGATCCGGATGTTGCACCCGCATCATGGCGACTTGCATCTAGAGTCCTTGCCGAGCCATGACGTGACGCGGAAAGCGGGAGTGGTTCGGACCTTCCAGAACATCCGCCTGTTCCCGAAGATGACCGTGATGGAGAACCTGGTGGTTGCCCAGCACAATGCGCTGCAGAAGGCTTCCCGCTTCAGCCTCGCGGGCCTGTTCGCGTTACCGGGGTACCGACGCGCCCAGGAGGAGGCAATGGAGAAGGCCTATCGCGGCATTCAGGCACTGAAGCTGGAGGACTGCGCGGATATGGCTGCCGGTGCACTGCCATATGGTCTGCAGCGCAAGGTGGAGATTGCCCGGGCCATGTGCGTGGATCCGGTGCTGCTTTGCCTGGATGAGCCGGCCGCCGGTCTCAATCCGAAGGAGTCCGCGGAACTCAATGAACTGCTGACCCGGCTCGTGCGGGAGGCAGGTTTGAGCATCCTGCTGATCGAGCATGACATGAGCGTGGTCATGAACGTGTCTGACCATATCCATGTGCTGTCCTTTGGCAAGAAAATCGCCGAAGGCTCGCCAGAGCAAGTTCAAAATGATCCGAATGTTGTGGCCGCGTACCTTGGTGAACCGGAACGCGGTCCCGAAATGGAGGCCGCAGCATGATTCTGCAGATTGAAGATGTGCATGCGCACTATGGGCATGTCCACGCGCTCAGGGGCGTATCGCTATCCGTCCACGAGGGCGAGACGGTGACGCTGATCGGCGCGAACGGGGCTGGGAAGTCGACCTTGATGACCAGCATACTGGGTGCGCCGCGCATCAGAAGGGGCCGCATTCTGTTCCAGGGAAAGTCGCTGCAGGGTCTCGGCGTACACGACATTTCAAGGCGTGGCATTGCCATTTCTCCTGAAGGCAGGCGTATCTTTCCGCGCATGACCGTGAACGAGAATCTGCTGATGGGCGCAACGTTCGCTGATCCGGGCACCCGCAGCGCCGACCTGCAGCGCATGTTCGAGATGTTCCCCATCCTTGCAGAACGTAGCCCCCAAATGGCCGGTACGTTATCGGGCGGCGAGCAGCAGATGCTGGCGATCGCACGGGCACTGATGAGCCATCCAAAATTGCTGCTGATGGATGAGCCCTCGCTTGGTCTTGCGCCGATCTATATTCGGAAAGTCTTCGAGATCATCGAAATGCTCAATCGGGAGTACGGCATGACGATTCTGCTGGTCGAGCAGAACGCCAACCAGGCGCTGCGCGTTGCACATCGGGCCTATGTTCTCCAGCAGGGCAGCATTGTCATGAGCGGGACCGGGCGAGAGTTGCTGCAGAGCCCGGAAGTCCGTGCGGCTTACCTCGAAGGCGGAAAGCCGCGCAACGATACGGTTTCGGCAGCCGTGGCCTGATCAACCGATTCAGTTACTTCTCCTTTTTCCTATCATGAACCAGAGAACTGCCACAGTCGCGATCATCGGCGGCGCCATCATCGGAAGTTTTACCGCCTTCTTCCTGCGCAGGGAAGGCTTTGCCGGGACGATCAAAGTCATTGAGCGCGACCCGACTTACCAATACTGTTCGACGGCGCTGTCGGCGTCGTCCATCCGTACCCAGTTTGGCTGCCCGTTTAATATCGGGATGAGCCTCTTCGGTGCCGGTATGTTCCGAGAGATCAAGCAGTGGTTTGGCGACGACGCGGACATTGGATTTGACGAGCGCGGTTATCTGATGCTCGGCACGAAGGAGGGCGAGGATGCCATGTACGCGACGGCGCATTCGCAGATTGAAGCCGGAGCGACCATCGATATCATGACGCCGGCGCAGGCGAAGACGCGCTATCCGTGGCTGAACGTTGAAGATATCGGCATCGCGACGTACGGCGCCGCCAATGAAGGCTGGTTCGATGCTTGGGCGCTGCTCCAGCTTGTGCGGAGGGAGGCGAAGAAGCTCGGCGTCGAGTATGTCACTGCCGAGGCCAACGGCTTCGAGTCGCGCAACGGTCGTGTCACGGGCGTGCGGCTCGCCGATGGCAGCGTGGTGGCTTGCGACTGGTGCGTGAACGCAGCGGGCCCCGCTGGCGGAAAGGTAGCGAGCTGGCTCGATATCGCACTGCCGGTCGAGCCGCGCAAGCGCACTGTCTTCCATATCAAGGCGCCGGTGCCGACTGAGGGATTTCCCATGCTGTTCGACAACTCGGGCGTCTGGATCCGCCCGGAAGGCGACGGGTTCATCGCCGGCATCGCGCCGGAGGAACACCGGGATCCCCGCGCCGAGGGCGACTTTGAACCGGATCACTACCTCTTCGAGGACATTGTCTGGCCGTACCTGGCGCATCGGGTGCCGGCGATGGAGAGTACGCGGCTGCTGCGGGCGTGGGCTGGCCACTACGAGATGAACCTGCTGGACCACAATGGTGTGGTCGGTCCGCATGACGAGATTGAGAATTTCCTGTTTGCGACAGGCTTCTCCGGTCACGGCGTCATGCACGCACCGGCCACGGGCCGGGCGATCGCGGAGTGGATCGTGAACAGGCGGTATCGGACGATCGATGTGTCACCGCTGGGCTTCGACCGCATTCGCAAACAGGAGCCTTTGCTCGAGTCGGTGGTGTACTGAGACCTTACGGGGGAAGCCACCTGGCATTGATACCGTCGCGGTAAGCCGGCCCTTGAGGTGATAGCCTCAAGGGCCTTTTCTATACGGCCAAGATGTGATCGGTCGAGCGGCTACGGTTTCCTGAGCCCTGACGCGGGACCCGTGCGTCAACTCCTTGGGCGGGTCCGGGCCGAAAGGCACAGCGCCAGCAGCGTCCCGATGCGGTATCGCTGATCGCTGCCAGTCTGGCGTTGCCGTTGACGAAAAGGGGGAGGCGGATGGCCTGGCCAGGGAATGGGAGCAGTGCTTGTGTTTCTGTCAGCATGCTCTCAGCCAGTCTCGTGCTGTGAAAGCGCCCGGGCCCGGCTTCGCTAAGGCGAATGCCGGGCCCGGAATAGCGAGCGCCGAAGACTTTGTTTCGATGGCAGCGCGCTATGTCTTGCTGGCACGAATCTCCAGCGTCACGCCGGCGCCCTTGTCCGCTGTGTCGAAGTAAGTAAATCCACTGCGGTTCGGCAAGCGACCGCGCATCTTGATCGGCAGCCCGAGTCCGGTCGCTTCCGCTTCTGCGTCATCACAGTCAGGTACGGTGAAGCCGAGATGGAAGACGCCCTCTCCACGCGTATCCAGGAAGTGCCGCTGCGGCGTATTGCCGGCCGGTGGCGCGCAGAGCTGAAGCTGGACGTTGCCCAGGTTCGCGTATCGATAATGCAGCCTCACGAACGCATCGGCGTCTGGCACGTCAAGTTCGCCCCGGAATGCTTCGAGGGAAGGAAACGCGTGCCAGGGGCCAACCCCGATGGACTCGTAGTAGGCGACGGCCTTGTCCATGTCACGTACGACGACGCAGACATGATGCAGTGTCTGAAACAGGTCTGTCTTTTTCATGGCGTACTTCCCGTTGCGGCAGGCTGTCGATCAGTTACCGGCTTGCTGGGCGAATGCTTCTGCCGATTCCTCGAAAGTCTGGCCTGCGCGCGGATTCCATTGCACGCCGGAACGTGCCACGACGCCGGGCTTCAGGCGCTGCGTCTCGTCGTAGTCGCCCCACGGGTGGAAGTAGAGCGGCTCAACCGTATCGAGCGACTTCAGCCGGTCGGCATAGGCGTCCAGATAGGCTTCGCGGTCCTCCTGCGTGACGCGCGCGGGCATCCAGGCGGCAAACGGAGGCAGGACGGTGAAGCCGGTGTAGCCAAGAACGCCGTTGTGGATCGGCCAGAGGATATGGTGCAGATCGCCGTCGATGCCGTTGGGCTCGTAAAGGGTCGACGCAGTCCCGGTGGTGAGGCAAATCATGGCGCGTTTGCCTTTGAAGTGCCCCGACTCGTACTTGCGGCCGGTCGAATAGGCAAAACCGCGGCTGAATACCCGATCCACCCAACCCTTGAGGATGGCCGGCATTGAAAACCACCAGACAGGGAACTGAAACAGCACCAGATCTGCAGCTTTGACTTTTTCCTGCTCGGCGGCGACGTCTGCGCTGTGGGTGTGGTGGGCAAACGCGTGTTCCTGTTCGCGTGACAGATCCAGGTATTCCGAATCCGCGCGCTCGTGCGGAAAGTCTGCGTGGCCGATGGCGGGAGACCAGCCCATTTGGTACAGGTCACTGACGGTTACCTGATGCCCGAGATCCGTCAGCGTCTGCACCGCGGTTTTCTTCAGCGCGGCGCTGAACGAGTTCTGTTCGGGATGTGCGAAAACGATAAGAACGTTCATGTTGGTTTCGTCCAAGGGGGTGCTCGATGCTGGCTGATTTTCCGCGCAATGGCCATTCGCGTCTTGCATTCCTTTAGGCAAGGATTTGCGGATTTTTGCATAGAACAGGAGGGCGTTCCCCCGCAGGCCGGCCGAAAGCACGGAAAGGCACGTGCGGCTTGGGACACATCCGTGCAGGGCTAAGGGCAGCCGTGCTCTTCTGGAAAACTCTCATCCTTTTTCTTGCCGTCATTGCGTCACCTACGCCCCAAGCTTTGCACCACCGAAATAATCACAAAATGGAATATTTAATCATTCCATTAAATCACTTACGCGACGTCTTCCTTTGACCCATGATTTGCACAGAG